>JAESQI010000292.1 GCA_016765255.1 Robiginitomaculum sp.
CCCCGCCGATATGATAGCGCGCCAATTGCCACTGGCCAGCAAGAAAAACGGGATCAATACGCCGAGTTGCGGCTTGATGGTTAAAACCCCAAAACAAATGCCCGCAAGCACCGGTTTTTTGCGCGCCAATGACAGACCCGCAATCAGAAGTCCCGCCGTTAAAGCGCCGTTTTGACCATAGGCTGCATTGATGAAAACGGCTGGGCATAGCACGATTGCAAGGGTGATATGTTTAGGTAGTTCTAAAGACCTGACCGCCATGAACAGTAATCCGATTGTCGCCAATGTCCAAAGTATATAGGCGGAAAATTCAGGCAAGAGGGCGAGAGGCGCACCGATCAGTAAGAGACTAGGTGGGTAGCTCCATTCATGGTTTGGAATCTCTGGGTGTATTCGTCTTCGCAGTTCCTCGCGGTAGAGGTCTGCGTCAAACAGCCAGTTGACATGCCCGTCCAAGGCCATGCGACTGCCTGACCACAAATTATTAAAATCCCAATAGGGAGTTGTTTTGGTGACGATAGAAAACCCATTTTCATCAAAAAACCAAACCTGACCGTAAAGCGTTATCCCGACCAACATACCGACAATGACAACCGCGATTGGCAAGAGTGATAATGTGGTTGTACCGTTTTGGTGCGAAAGGGAAAAATTTATAATCATAAAAGTTGTCTGATACCCGAAAAAATGTTTTATTGCCCGAGTGGGTCATTTGATCAAAATAAGTGTAGGGGCGTAATATGAATAACCAATTAAATGGTTTTGATGAAAGCCGCCCCGAATTTATTGGTTTTAATGCTTTTTATGCCAAGACTATATCGCCCTATTTGGAAAGCCTCGAACAGGAACGGGTTGCAGCGGTCAAAAACGCGAATGTAATAGGCTTAGCCGCGAGTGCTTTTGTTTTTGCTTTGGCGGCATTTGTTTACTCGAAAACAGGCAGCATCCCCTTTTTCATTGGTATCTCTGTCGTGGCTCTCCTTTTAGGCTTTGGCACACGCCACATTATTGCCCATAAAATTAGCGGCGAGATCAAACAATTTATTATGGACAATGTGTGCGGTTTTGTTGGCCTAGACTATGCCTGTGATAACTTTTCTGCCCCTGACCTCGAAATATGGCGAACCAATAAATTATTACCGGGTTATGACCGCGTGAACTTTGAAGACCAAATGTCAGGTACGGCTCATGGCGCGGGTTTTATTTTTTGTGAAGCTCATTTGGAAACTAAACATAGGGATAAGGACGGCAATACAACTTGGTCGACTTCGTTTCGGGGGATACTCTTGACAATCAATTGCCCGCATAAATTTTTGGGCCGAACGGTTGTCCTGCGAGATGCAGGCTGGTTTAACGCTAAGAAAAAATCTGGCATGAAGCGGGTTGGGTTGGTTGACCCAGTGTTTGAAGATATATTTGAAGCCTATAGCACGGATCAAGTCGAAGCTCTCTATCTGCTTACGCCCGACTTTATGCAGAGACTGGTTGATTTGGAGACGACAATATCGGGTAAAAGAATACGTTTCGGGTTTTTGCAAAGACAGCTCTATATCGCGATCGAAGCACCCGATCAATTCGAAATCGGCTCTATGTTTAAAACCCTATTGGGCACAGAACGTACTCAAAAAATACTTGATGAAATCGGCGCAATTTATAACGTGATTGACGGGGTGATGAAACCCCTGAAAAAAACCCGCTAAAAATCAAACGTTCCAATGATAGGGACATGGTCTGATGGGCGTTCCCAATCCCTGACATGATCATCAATCCGCACTGATTTAATGTGGTCAGCGGCTTGGGCCGAGAGCAAGAGATGGTCTATGCGAATGCCTTGGTTTTTAGGCCATGCCCCGCCTTGGTAATCCCAAAATGTATATTGGTGCGGGCGGCCATCGAGCTGTTCATAAGCACTGGTGAGGCCCAAATATAAAAGCTTGCGAAAGGCGGCGCGTGTCTTGGGACGGATGAGAGCATCTCCAGCCCACAGACTTGCGTCAAATACATCACTATCTGTTGGTATCACATTGTAATCACCCGCTAAAATGAGTGGTTCTTCATAAGTTAGTAAGTGCTGGGCATGGGCGTAGAGCCGCTCCATCCACGCGAGTTTATACATGTATTTAGGCCCGTTACCGTCGTCGACCGGGTTGCCGTTTGGCAGGTAAATACTGGCAAAGCGTACGGGGCCATTGTCGGTTGAAATCACGGCTTCTATATAGCGGGCCTGTTCGTCGTCCTCGTCTCCGGGTAGGCGCGTAATGACCTCTTCGAACGGGTATTTGGACAATAGCGCGACGCCGTTATAGGATTTTTGCCCGTGGACAGCCACATTATACCCGCGTTCTTCGAACGCTTCTAATGGGAAGCCTTCGTCGACGGTTTTAATCTCTTGAATGCAGACTATATCTGGCTTGGCTTCATCTAGCCATTTTGTCACGACGGGCAAACGTGCTTTCACCGAATTTACATTCCAACTGGCTATGTCCATTAGATTGAAAAACTAGTACCGCATCCACAAGAAGCAGTTGCATTTGGATTGTGGATTTTAAACGCCGCCCCGATCAATTCATTGACATAATCAATTTCGCTGTCTTTGAGAAACTCTTGAGAAATTTCGTCAATCAGAATACGCGCCCCATCCCGCTCAATCAATAGGTCGTCGTCATTAGCCGTGTCGGCAAAATCAAATTCGTATTGAAACCCTGAACAGCCGCCGCCATTGACAGCAACCCGCAAAAACTGTGTCTTGCCTTGCTTAGCCATAATGGCTTTGATTTTGACGGCTGCGCTTTCGCTCATGGTAATATTTGGCGCTATATTTATCTGGGACATGGTTAGTTCTTTTCTTTTGGTTTGTAACAATATAAGAATTTTATAAATATAATCAAGGTAACAAGAGGCGAGGAAGGCATTCGCATGACAGGGAATGTATCAAGAGGCGAAAAAAGCGTTCGCCTGACAGGGAAGGTATAAGTGAAAACATCATACTCTTGTAAGCGTGAATGCGCTATTTATGCCAGCGACCCAGACACCAGTCGCGGACGCAGACTTGGACAAAAAAGTAAATCCGAGCGTACGGTTTTTCAACATGATAAAGACCGCATTATTCATTCAACTGCGTTTCGCCGCTTAAAAGGTAAAACCCAAGTTTTTGTCGCCCATGAAGGCGATACCTACCGTACACGCTTAACCCATTCCCTAGAAGTGGCACAAATCGCCCGCTCCATTGCTCGTGTGTTGGGCTTGGATGAGGATTTGGCAGAATGTTTGGCATTGGCGCACGACATTGGGCATCCGCCATTTGGCCATAGCGGCGAAGAAGCTTTGCAAAAAGTCATGGCACCTTACGGCGGGTTTGACCACAATGCGCAGACTTTACGGATAATCGAAAAGCTGGAAGGGCGGTACGCTGAATTTGACGGGCTGAATTTGACATGGGAAACATTGGAAGGCATTGCCAAACATAATGGCCCGCTGATTACCAAAGAACGCAAAGCCTCAGGTTTACCGTGGGCTATTCGCGCGATTGAAGACTGGCAAAGGCTCGATCTGGAAACATTTGCTGGCCCCGAAGCACAAGTAGCTGCGTTGGCCGACGATATAGCCTATAATAATCACGATATTGATGATGGTTTGCGGGCAGGTCTGTTTTCAGTCGCCGATATTGCCGTTGTTCCGCTTGTTGGTCGCGCATTTGACGATGTGAGAAAACGCTATCCAGATTTGGACGAAGAACGTGTCATTCACGAAGTCGTGCGAGATTTGATCGGGTATATGGTCGCGGATCTTTTAAAAGAAAGCCGCGCCCGTTTGCAAACATATAAGCCTCAAAGTGCTGACGAGATACGGGGCTTGGACGTGCCTGTTATTGCATTCTCAGACGGTTTTAGAGAAGAAGAAGTGCATTTGCGCGAATTTCTCTATCACAATATGTACCGTCATTACAAAGTAAACCGGATGATGGGACAGGCGTCTCGGGTGGTTAGCGGCCTGTTTGATTTGTTCGTTGACGGGCCAAACCTATTGCCGACCCCCTATCAGAAACTTTGCACGGGGCCACGAACGGCGAAAACGGCGCGGGTGATTTGTGATTATATTGCAGGTATGACTGACCAAGCCGCGATTATCGAGCACCGAAAATTGTTTTCAGTGAGCGGTTATTTATAGCAAGTCTTAACAACTTCCTAACATCCGACTTGCCATAATGGCTTTCAGTATCAAAATGCACAGCTATACTGCATGTATCCACCATGATTCGCGTGTATGAGCCAAAAAGGACAGGACATGGAAAACGAACCGCAAGACACATATTTACCCGAAGGGGACAGCGAAGCCTTACAACCTTTTGACGTGCGTGAACAGTCTACTAAACGAGGCATGATGTGGCTCGTTGGCGGGGTTGTATTTCTCCTTATCTTGGCATTTGTTGTTTTGAAATTGTTCTCCTCAGGTGTACGAGACCGTGATCAAACCCCGCGCATCTTGGCGGAAAATTCCCCCTATAAAGAAGTCCCGAAAGATAAAGGCGGTGTGCAAACTCCCAATCAAGGTATGGAAGTCTATGACAAGATGAACGGTGTAGTAAAACAAGAAACGATTACTGTGCTGCCACCGACAGAGCAACCTTTGCCCAAACCACAAAGCGTGACAAAACCAGCGGCAAATATAGTCATTAAAGAGCCTGGAGGCCAACAGGTCGTGGTCTCGCAAAAGCCAAAAATAACTGCGTCCAATTATGTGGTGCAAGTTGCGTCCTTAAGGTCAAGAGACGAGGCAACAATGATGTGGGGAAAATTAAGCGGTAAAATGCAAGCCTTCATCAATGATCAACATTACGCGGACATCAAGCGGGTCGACCTGACAGATAAGGGTATTTATTACCGCCTTCGCATAGCTGGCCTTGCCAATAAAAGTGCGGCCACGTCTTTATGTGCGCAGCTAAAATCTGGTGGCCAAGACTGCATTGTTACCAAAAAATGAATCCGAGCCGTATAGATAAGTTATGAGTATTAACGCTGCTATATTTGGCTGTTCGGGCCCAGAATTAACCAGAGGTGAGGCGGCTTTTTTTCGCGATTGTAAACCGTGGGGGTTTATTTTATTTGCCCGCAATATAGAGACTCCTGATCAGGTACGAAAACTTTGCACTGATTTGAGAACGAGTGTAGGGCGTGACGCGCTTGTTTTTATTGATCAAGAAGGTGGACGGGTCAGAAGGTTAAAGCCTCCCCATTGGCGAAAATCTCCATTTGCTGGAATATTTGGGGATTTGTACGGACTTAATAGACGGGCGGCTCGGCGGGCAACCTGGCTTAATTTTCGTCTGATTGCCGATGAGTTACGGGCTATCGGCATTACGGCGAATTGCGCGCCAGTGCTCGATATGCCTGTTTGGGGCGCAGACCCGATTATTTCTGAC
This sequence comes from Robiginitomaculum sp., assembly GCA_016765255.1. Lineage (GTDB taxonomy): Bacteria > Pseudomonadota > Alphaproteobacteria > Caulobacterales > Maricaulaceae > Robiginitomaculum_A. The sequence continues at coordinate 5,417 of JAESQI010000292.1, forward strand.
CGGGCCTTTTCGCCCAAGCCAAACATCATGATTGATATTGCCCACGCCTGTATGGCTGGCCTGAGCGCGGGCGGCATTGTGCCCGTGATTAAGCACCTTCCGGGGCATGGCCGCGCAAAAGTCGACAGTCATAAAGCTTTGCCAATTATTAAAGAAAGCCTAGCGGAATTGTCTCAAACTGATTTTGTACCTTTTCGTGCTTTTGCGGACGCGCCCATGGCGATGACGGCTCATGTGGTATTGGAATGTATTGACACCGACGCGCCCATTACGGTTTCAAAAAAGGGCATGGACGAAATCATTCGGGGTGAACTTGGGTTTGATGGTTTGGTTATGAGCGATGATTTGGATATGAAAGCACTTAAAGGTGGGCTGACCCAGTTAACCGAGCAGACATTGCGGGCAGGGTGTGATATTGTATTGCAATGTAGTGGTAATTTACCCGCCATGGTCAAAGTGGCCAACGGCATAAAATCCTTAGCAGGGAAGAGCTTAAAACGGGCCCAAATTGCTGACATTATGAGTATCCCTTGTGATGATTTTGACGCGGTGTGCGCTTTTGTGGAATATGAGAACTTAATGGCGCTACTGGATAAACCCTCATGAGTATGGCTGGCGTAGATTTCCAAGACGAGCTTGCTTTCGAGGCTGCGGACGACGCGGCAGAGGAAGGGCAATCTCTGATTTTGGATATTGATGGGTATGAAGGCCCGCTGCATTTACTGCTCGAACTTGCCCGTATGCAAAAAGTGGATTTGGCGCGCCTGTCAATATTGGAACTGGCAGAACAATATCTCGACTTTATCAAGACCGCGCAGAATTTACGCATTGAATTGGCGGCTGATTATTTGGTCATGGCGTCGTGGCTAGCCTATTTGAAATCACGGTTGATATTGCCGACGACTGAGGGCGAAGAACAACTGCCAGAGGCCGAAGAACTCGCCGCGCATTTGGCATTTCGGTTGCAAAGACTGGAAGCCATGCGCCGTGCCTCAGAGGCTTTTTTTAAATTAAAACAAGTCGGGCAGAGTGTGTTTGTGAGGGGCGCGCCCGAAGGTTTGCGGTCGCGTACAACTCCGCTTTATCAAGCAGAGCTTTTTGATATGATCAAAGCCTACGGCGAAATTCGCTCCCAAGCCGTTATGCGTCACCATAAAATTGTTAAACCCCTAGTATTGGCACTTGATGAGGCACGGCAAAGATTGGCCAGAGCCATGGGGCTTGGCTCCAAGCATACCTTGAAAACCGAATGGGTGGCTTGGGAAGATTTGCTGCCTAATCCAGAAGATTTCAAAATTCCTTTGCCCAAAGCCTCTATTGCGGCCTCTTCCCTGTTAGCAGGACTTGAACTGGCCAAAGAAGGCAAGTTAGAATTGCGGCAAAGCAAGGCTTATGCGCCCATATTCATACGCGGCAAACACCCAGAAGATACGGACAATACAAAAGACGAGGACAATATATGAGTGACCAAGATAATTCAGTGTCCCGTGTGGAAAAAGCCGCCTCTGGCATCGAAGAAGACGTCATCAGTTTAAATGAGCGTTTGCAAAAGCAGATGGACGGGAAAGGGGACGGCAAGCCTGTCGCCCATGAACTACGCTTGCTGGAGGCTTTGCTCTTTGCCGCTGTCGAGCCGATTGACGTGGAAACCTTAAGAGAGCGTTTGCCAGAGGACTGCGATGTCGGAGTTTTGTTGGCGCAATTGGCCCGTGAATATGCGGGGCGCGGCGTAAATCTTGTGCGCGTGGCGGGGCGGTGGCGGTTCCAAACCGCGCCTGATCTTGAATCTCATTTGATCGACATAAAAGAAACGCCGCGCAAGCTTTCTAAAGCAGCCCTCGAAACATTGGCCATTATTGCCTATCACCAACCCGTGACCCGCCCCGAAATAGAAGATATACGCGGCGTGTCGGTGTCTGGCGGCACAATAGATGTGTTGATGGAACTGTCTTGGGTACGTTTGCGCGGACGACGCCGCACACCTGGGCGGCCTGTGACCTACGGCACGACGGAAGATTTTTTGGCCCATTTTAATATGGAAGAAATATCAGACTTGCCTGGACGAGAAGACCTCAAAGCGGCAGGTCTGCTCGATAGTCGCCTGCCCAAAGATTTCGATATGCCCACCCCCATGATGTCCCTCGATATTGACGAAGACCCGATAGAGGATGATGATGATACGGAATTCGTCATGGATTTTATGGAAGATGATGATAAACCATCCCTTGATGATTAAGGCTTAACCGCGTAAAGAAGGCTCTAGGGCTTTGACCTATTAGGAGATTTTTATGGCTATTGGACCAATCCAAATTTTAATCGTCGGTATATTATTTCTACTCCTATTTGGTGGAAAAGGGAAAATATCGTCTATTATGGGTGACGTTGCCAAAGGCATTACCAGTTTCAAAAAGGGTTTGAAAGATGACCCTGACGCTGGCAAAGATGCCAGCGACGACGCTATCGACGTGACCCCTCCTAAAGACAAAAAATAGAGTAGTACGCGGCTATGATCCCGCAAATCGGTTTTGCAGAAATGTTGGTAATAGCGATCCTCGCCCTTGTGGTGGTAGGGCCAAAAGACTTACCCGTTATGATGCGAAAAGCTGGGCAGTTTGTTGCGAGGCTCAAAAGTCTTGGGCAAGAATTTAAATCTGCATTTGACCAAATTGGCGAAGATGACGAATTGGCTGACCTCCGCCGAGAAATTGACGAATTGAAAGCCATGGGGAAATTATCTAATTTATCCGACGAAGCTTTTGAAGAAGATATGCGCGCTCTAGATCAGGATTTAAAAGACGGTGTTGACGTGACGGCAAAAGAGGCTGGCGATGACAGCTAAGATTGAAACCGACACATCTGAAGCTGAGGACGCGGGCAAAGACGGGCTTGAGGATAGCCGTGCGCCTTTGCTGGATCATCTCAAAGAACTTCGTACCCGGATTATTTACGCGATACTTGCTCTCGCGATTGGGTTTTGTATTTGCCTGTTTTTTGTCCGCCCGATTTTTGATTTACTGGTTTTGCCCTTTGAACAGGCCGTAGCCAAGGTCAGTGTTGATTTGGTAGCCCAAGGAAAACCAGCTCTTGAAGGTGATTTGATCTATACACAAGTGTTGGAATTTTTCTTCGTTAAATTAAAATTGGCGCTGTTTGGTGGAGTGGTGCTGTCTTTCCCAGTCATTGCCTACCAAATTTATAGATTTGTAGCGCCCGGTCTTTATAAAAAAGAAAAAATGGCATTCTTGCCGTATCTGATTGTTTCGCCGCTCCTATTTTTGGTCGGAGCGAGTATGGTGTTTTTCTTTATCTTTCCATACGTGCTTGAATTTGGTTTGCGCCAGCAACAAGCTTTTAGTACGGGGGCGAGTGTGACGCTTTTGCCCAAGGTCAGTGAATACCTAGGCCTTGCCACAACCTTGTTTATTGCTTTTGGCCTTTCGTTCCAACTTCCTGTTGTCCTGAGTCTTTTGGGGCGGGTTGGGATTGTCAGCTCAAGCGGCCTCAAAAAAGGGCGACGTTACGCCGTGGTTGGGATTGCGCTTTTTGCAGCTTTCGTGACACCACCCGACCCCATCACCCAACTTGCCTTGGGGCTCGCCATTTATATTCTCTATGAAATTTCGATCCTAAGTGTGCGGATGATCGAAAAGAAGCGGCCTAAAGAAGACGAATAAAGTTGTTATTTTAGGTACATCCCCTACCTATCATCCCAGACTTGATCTGGGATCCGATACAAGCTCCACTTTTTTGAGTGTGCAACCGGATTCCAGCCTGTGCTGGAATGACAGAGTGTTGCGTGTGAGCAGGGATAGGATAGCCACGTCTAGACCCAGTCAGGAATATGCTCCGTCTTTAGAATATCCTCAATACTTGGGCGCTCTCTGATGACTTCAAACTTATCACCGCTGACCAAAACTTCGGGCACGAGGGGACGGGTATTGTATTGCCCGGATTGCACGGCCCCGTACGCCCCCGCCGAATGAATGACCATAAGATCGCCTGCGCTCATTTCTGGTAAATCTCTTTGCGCGGCGAACGTATCTCCCGTTTCGCAAATAGGCCCCACGATATCATAGGTAAGTTTCGGGCCGCCATTATCTGTGAAACTGACAGGTTCAATATCGTGGTGGGATGCATAGAGTGCAGGACGAATAAGGTCATTCATGGCC
>JAESQI010000293.1 GCA_016765255.1 Robiginitomaculum sp.
TGCAGGCGTGGGCCGCTTTCTCGCCCATGAGGGCGGTGGCCACGCCAAGCCCCGTGCTTGCCAATTTCCAAACTGGTAAGAGAGCCGTGGGCCTTGCCTTGTTTTCCAAAAGTAAGGCATCAAACGCATCCAAATGCTCTTGTTCTTCATCTCGCATTTGACTGAGTTGTGCCGCCATGGCACGGGTTTTGGGAGAGCGCCCAAACACTTTGGCTTGGGCCGAATAAATAGCGACGGCAGCATATTCACCAGCATGGTCAACCCTGAGCATTTCGGCAATACGCGGCGATGTTTGCTTATGGTCACCAGGACGGACTGGGCGAACAGACTTAGCGTTTTTGTTTGTGGTCATTATGTATCCCTATACGTTTTTCCACCTGACGACAAAGATAAAACTTAAAAGAGCAGCGAGTCCTGAAAATAGAGCATTATAACCGGCCATAGAAATGGTAAACAAATGCCAAGGCGCGTCAGAGCAAGCGGGTAATTTTACGCCTTTTTCAAAAATGCTCGAAATGTCGTTGGCGTTAACGGGCAGTGCTGACGCGGCGGCACTACAGGTCTTTGGCCCCTCCCACCATTTATATTCAACGCCCATATGCCAAAAGGCTAGATAGAAACTTATGAGAAAAGCAAACCCAATAAGGGCTAGAAACCCTCTGTCCCATTTGTTGGTTTTGGTTATATGCCGCACACAGAGAGCTAGAATTGCGACGGCCAATACTGCTTTATGGGCATGTCTTTGCCAATAACACATCTGGCAGGGATGATATCCCCCGATATGTTCAAAGGCCAGAGCGCCGAGCCATAAGCCGCCTGATAGGAGAATAGCCAGACACGGCGCATTGTTTTGCCAAAAGATTGTTGTGATTTTTTTTGTCATAAATATACTTTTTAGTCCATATGATACGCGAAAATGGCGCGATTCCTGCATAAACCCTATAGATATGCAGGTAAAATGAAAATTAAGACAGTTTTAACTATTGGCTTTTTGCTACGGGTATGGTTTAAGTCTGCTCTTGCTTAAAACAATGCCTGATTTAAGTACAGAATATAGTTGGTAGGGGGAAAATGGCTGGTGTGGAACAGCAAAAACACGACATAGCAATCTCGTCTCATATTGGTACGTCTTTGCAGGCTGTTCGTGTGGGAAAAGGTCAAGACCTAACCAATATCGCACAAAATCTTCACATTCAACAAAAATACCTTGAAGCAATAGAACGACTAGATGATAAGGCCTTGCCGAGCCTTGGTTATGTTTTGGGGTATATTCGTTCATATGCATTGCATCTTGGTATGGACGCACAAGAAGCTGTGACCCGTTATAAATCCGATATTGAGTGTCCAGAAAATTTAGGTATTCGGGATTGTCCTCATTACGTGCCCAAGCGAAAAATACGCGTGCCAAAAGGAAGTTTGGCTGCGGGCTTTGTATTGAGTTGTATGTTGGGTGTGGTGACATGGTATGGTTTAAAATCCGATACATATCCAGCACAATTTATGAGTAAACCTATACAGCAGATAAGCAGTTTGAGTGGGGACTCACATAGTCCTAGCCCGAGTAACCCAGATAGTATTTCTCTTGTCGCCATTGGCCCAAGCTGGGTGCAAATAAAAGATGGAAATAATGACGTTCTGATTTCGCGCATTATGCTGCCGGGTGAAATTTTTGAAACCAATCGCCAAAACCTTCCACTTCTTTCTTTAAGGGACGCAGGGGCGATAGAGCTCTATAGAGGCGGGAAACGCATCGGGCCCATTGGCCAAAAAGGTGCAAGCGGCGAAAATATTCCTTTGTCAGAAGCCTTTCCTCAATAAAACTAGGGTTTAAACAAATTAGGTTTTGTGCCAGTTTTTCTTTTCATTGCCTCGATCATGGCATACGATGTTCCTCATGAGTAATGCATATGACCATATTCGCCCTTGGAGGCAGATAACGCGGCGTAAGTCGCGGCAGATTATGGTGGGGGATTGCGCTGTTGGCGGAGACGCCCCTATTAGCGTTCAGTCTATGACCAACACCCTGACGCCCGATACTGACGCTACCATTAAACAGGTATTGGACTTGGAAGAAGCAGGGGCGGACATGGTACGAATTTCTTGTCCTGATCCTGAAAGTTCGGCGGCCTTGGCGGTTATAACCAAAGCCGTCAATGTGCCGATTATCGCAGATATTCATTTTCATTATCAACGGGGGATTGAGGCGGCTAAAAACGGGGCGGCTTGTTTGCGGATAAACCCCGGTAATATTGGCGGCCAGCACCGAGTAGCCGAAGTGGTAAAGGCCGCCAAGGATAATGGCTGCGCCATCCGAATTGGGGTTAATGCAGGGAGTCTTGAAAAAGAACTCCTTGAAAAATACGGCGAACCGTGCCCTGAGGCTATGGTTGAAAGTGCGCTTATTCATGCCAGAATGCTTCAAGACGAAGACTTTCACGAATTTAAAATATCGGTCAAAGCATCGGATGTATTTCTCACCGTTGCCGCCTATCACAGTCTCGCGGACGCCATTGATTGCCCAATTCATTTAGGCGTTACCGAGGCGGGTGGACTTCGTACGGGCGGGATTAAGTCTGCCATTGGTATGGGAAGCCTATTATGGGCGGGGATTGGCGACACGATACGGGTGTCATTGTCTGCGGATCCCGTAGAAGAAATAAAAACTGGTTTTGATATTTTAAAATCCCTAAATTTACGCTCTCGGGGTGTGAATATTATCTCTTGCCCGTCTCGTTCACGGCAAGGCTTTGACGTGATTAAAACGGTTGAGACCCTAGAAGAACGTCTTTCCCATATCCGTGAACCCATAAGCCTGTCGATCATAGGCTGCGTGGTGAATGGCCCGGGCGAGGCCGCCTATACGGACATTGGATTTACAGGCGGCTCTGCTGGGTTCGGCATGATGTATTCGGCAGGAAATAGGGCAGGGAAAACAGGCAATGCGGATATGATTGAAGATATTGTCGCCCGCGTCGAAGAACGGGCGGAAATTTTACGCGCTCAAAAAACTTGACTTAAGGGCCGCTTCCCTAAAAAATATGCCAATGGATACAAATTTACCCGCAAAAATACCGTCCCTTGCCAAAGCGTTTGAGGGTGAGCGTGAAAATTTGCGAAATTTAATTTCGTCGCAAGACTTATCTGCGGCTCAATCGGTGCTAGAAGCCCGCCGGGCGCTTGACCGCACAGGCGAAATTTATGCGCACAATACGCAAGACGTGCATTTGCAAAAAGCAGGGCTTTGGCTGCTCGAAATGGTCAAATCTGGTGCGGGGGTACTAGACCAAGGCGTGAGCGCAGAAGTGGTATGGAAAGAAATTCCAAACACGTCCATACGGGTGATTGCAGGGAGTACACTGTTTTACAGCGCGGCCATGGTTTTCTTTATCGCAGGTTATATTCAAGCCTCGCGCCTGACAATGGTTGCCACCTTGGCGTTGGTGATTTTTCGGTTTTTTGATCCGAAAGACTGGAAGCATTATTTGCGGAAAATTCCGTTTTGGGACGCAAAAAAACACCTCTTCTTGAAACGTCAATAGGGCAATCTTTTTTGGCGGATACGCATATTACCGTGCAGGCGATGGGATATGTTGATGCGCTCGCTGACGCCATACATACGGCAGATCATGTATTGCTGCGCTTGTCGGAACCCACAATTGATACCCATTGGCGCGATGATAAGAGGTTGATGGGGTTTGTGCAAAACCTACTTGAAGCGAAGTCTACGGGAGATGAAAAATTCGCCATGAAGTTAATTGACAGTGAGCTTGTGAGTATATTGCGGAGTGAGGGCATTGAAATTGTGTCTTACTCATCCAAAAATAAGAAACTTTTTGACGTGCTCCCTGCGTTGGATTTAAACGCAGATACGACTAAACAGGCGGCTCCTGCTTTGCTGTTAGATGGGCGAGTATTGCGGCGCGGCACAATTTGGCAGGCGGATAAATGAGCGTCGATAAACCTTTAGAAGAATTTATTGGCTATGATCTGGGCCACGGGGAAACGGCGATTGGGCGCGCTTATAGCGGCTCGGCTCGGGAACCAGAAATTTTGGAACATATGGGGGAGCGTAGTTTCGTTAGTGCCGTTGCTAAGGGTAAAAAAGACGTTCGCATTGGGGCGCAAGCGGTTAATTTGACCGCGATTGGCGATAAAAAGGACAAAGTCTGGGTAAAGTTTAAAAGCCGCGACATTACAGACGCTTCCACTGAAATTCCAACTTTACTCTTTACCAAAACCCTGTTTACAGACTTGGCCAAAAATAAGAAAATTGCAGGGCTAGGGCAAAGCCGGTTTATCGTCGGTTGTCCTTCGGGCTGGGATAAAAATGACCGCTCAGCTTACGGAAGTCTCATGCAAAAGGCGGGACTTAAAACCGTTTCCATCGTGCCTGAATCTCGTGCCGCTCTCATGACCGCCTTGGAACAAGGGTATTTGTCTTTGGACGCGGCGCGTTCGAGTGTACTCATCGTCGATATTGGGTCTTCGACGACGGATTTTACCTATTGTATGGATTTACAGGCCGAAGATGTAGGCCATAATATTTTAGGATCTGGGCTTTTGGACACGCTTATTTTTGAGCGCAATCTCGCCCGACAGGATGAGCGTAAAAAAATAGAAAAGCTAATATCGCGATATCCTTATTATCGTCCCATACTCGAATATTGGTGTCGATTGGCCAAGGAAGAGTATTTTAACGGCAATGAAGCACCTGTTGAAATGATTAGAAGATTGCCGATTGCAGGCGGCGTATTGTTTGAAATTCGGGTGGATAAAGAAGATGCCAAGGATATTTTAAAAAGCCCAATCAAAGCTTTAAACGGCTTTAGCTGGCCAGAAACATTTGACTATGCCTTAAAAGAAGCTCTTTCGGGTTTGGGTGGTCGTGCGCCGCAAACTATTCTTTTAACGGGCGGTGCATCGCGGCTTCCTTTGGTGACGCCCGCTTGCGCTAAAGCGTTTCCAGATGCGCGGATTGTACTGGGCGCGGAACCCGAATTTGCCATCGCACGTGGGCTGGCTTGGCTTGGACGGTTTGAATATCTGCATGCTAGTTTTCAACATGCGGTTGACAATTTGGTTGCGGAAAATGGGCCTGTTTATAATAAAGCACAAAAGGCCAGTGAAAACCTTGGTGATGTGATCGCACCCATTTTGGTCGACGCGCTCATTGATGCCTGTGTTGTGCCTGCATTTTCGGAGTGGCGAAGAGGCAAAATAAAAAGCCTGGACGGCGTTGAAACTGTTTTAAATGAGAATGTGCAAAATTGGCTCGGGAGCGCCGACGCTCAGGAAAAATTACGTCCAGGTATTGAGGACTGGTTTAGCGGTTTGCAACGCTCTATCGAGCAAATTACCGACCCGCTTTGTCGTGACCATGGTTTGCCTGCAATGGTATTGTCATTGGATGACAGTGCCCATATTAGCCGTCATCTTGAAGGCTTAAGTGTTGCGGCCCCTCAAGTAGCAAGTCTCGAAAATGATACGGCTCTGGCTGGCACAACTATTTCTGCTCTGCTAATTGGAGTTTTGCTGGCCAAGGCGAATTTACTCGCGCCGTTATTGGCTAACCCTATTGGGTTGGCTGTTGGCGGGGCCATAGGCTTTGGCGGGTTTTTCTTTGGCAAGAAAGCAATGGAAGGCACATTGCGTTCGGCCAATGTGCCGATACTTGCCCGCAAACTTATGACCAATTCGCGTGTCAGGAAAGCGGCCAATCGTCAAAGGGGCGAGTTGATAATAACAGTTTCGAAAGCTTGGAATGAGACGGCGGCACCTAAATTTAACGATGATTTGATTGAAACATTAAAAACTGCCTTTTTGCAAAGGGCGAATGAACGGGCCATTTTGTTTTTATTATAAAAGAATCGCTTCCTAAGGCTTTGCGCAATATCGGTAAAATATTCTACAAAAAATGCTGCAAGGTGTTTTTAATAGAGGATAAACCCTGACTTTTACATTTTTTTGGGGATGAATTTTTTTCGTTCAGGCTTAAGATGAAGCTAAGTTTGAAAGGCATACGATATGAAAAAAGTCATTAACAACAAAACCACAATTGGTAACCACAAATTACACCCTGAAACCTTGATGAAGAGTTACGGCTATGACCCTATGCTCTCAGAGGGCTCGGTCAAACCACCTGTGTTTTTAACGTCGACTTTTTTATTCCCGAACGCCGAAGCTGGTGAAGAATTTTTTGACGTCATGGCAGGGCGTAAACCCTTGCCTGCTGGCGATAGCGCGGGTTTAATATATTCACGCTTTAATCATCCCAATGCAGAAATTACCGAAGACAGATTGGCAGTTTTAGAGGGCGCAGAAGAAGGCGTTGTTTGCGCCTCTGGTATGGGCGCGATTACCAGCGCATTTTTATCTATTTTGCGGCCCGGGGATGTTCTCGTTCACGGTTCTCCTCTTTACGGCGGAACAGAGACTTTGATCCGTAACCTTCTCTCCCAATTTGGTATTTTGTCCGTTGAGTTTCAAGACGGCATGAGGGCGGAAAGTTTGGACGCGGCGATTGCCGAGGCTAAAATCCTCGGCCCGATTAAAATGATTTATATGGAAACGCCGGGTAATCCAACCAATGCCATATATGATTTTGATTTGATCATTGCCGCGCAAAAGAAATTAGAAAAAGAAACAGGCATTCGTCCATTAACAGTTTGTGATAATACATTGCAAGGGCCAGTGTTTCAACAGGCTGTCGCGCAAGGTATAGATATGTCCGTCTATTCCCTGACAAAATATGTGGGTGGGCATTCTGACCTGATTGCGGGCGCAGTTTTGGGCAATGGTGAGGCAATTAAAAAAGTACGCGGTATTCGCAATGCAATGGGCATGAATTTGGATCCCAATACGGCGTGGATGTTGTCGCGTTCTTTGGAAACCGTGACATTACGTATGCAGAAGGCCGCAGAGACGGGCACGAAAATCGCCGCGTGGCTTGCCAATAATCCTTATGTGAAAACCAATGTTTTGCATCCAGAATTTATTGAGGATGAGAAATATCAAGAGATATATAAACGCCAATGTACGGGGCCAGGGTCGACGTTTTCATTTGTCATAGACGGTACGCGCCAAGACGCGTTTAAAATCATCAACGGGATGAGCTTGTTTAAATCAGCCGTATCACTTGGCGGCACAGAAAGCCTTGTTAGCCATCCAGCGTCAACCACACACTCAGGTATTCCAGCCGATGTACGCGCGCTCGGTGGTCTAACCGAAGGGCTTATTCGCATATCTATCGGGCTTGAACATCCTGAATACCTGATTGCAGATCTCGACGCTGCCTTTAGAGGGGTCTACGGTTAAAGATTATTTGACCGCAATGAAGGTTTGAGCCCGTCCCCGTTGAACGGTTAGAAAAACAGCGCCTTTCTTTTTGGCAATCTCAGCTTTGAAATCAGCGAGATTGTCAATATTGGCATTGTTAACAGCCCGAATGACATCGCCTTTGCGCAGGCCAGAATCGTAAGCATCGGAACTGCGCTTGATAGACGAAATTATAACGCCATTTTCGCCGCCGCTCATGTCGTCACTCTCTAAAATGTTGATAAACTCTACGCCGCTGAAAGCTTCAAAACTGGCTGGGTCAAATTTTTTTTCGACAGGTTTTTCAGTTTCGCTTTCTGCCTCGGGCGCTTTTTCTATACCGATTTTGGTGCTATAGCGTTTCCCATTTCTGATATAGGAAATTTTAGCTTTTTGCCCTCGCTCAACCAGTCCGACAGCGTTACGAATGTCGCTACTGTCTAAAATATCAATATTGTTAAAGGCGACAATGACGTCGCCGCTTTCCAATCCTGCTTTTTCCGCTGGGCTATCTGGGCTCACTTGTGCCACTAAGGCACCGTTTGTATCTTTGAGTTTCATCGCTGCCATAAGTGCTGGTGTTATATTTTGAATGGTCACACCAATGCGCCCTCTGCGTACCTCGCCGTAGGCAATGAGTTGATCCATGATATTGGTAATCATATTGGTCGGAACGGCAAAGCCAATACCGTTAGAACCTCCCGAACGGGATAAAATAGCGGTGTTCATCCCAACCATTTCCCCTTTGGAATTGAGGAGCGCTCCGCCTGAATTTCCCTGATTGATAGCAGCGTCGGTCTGGATATAGTCTTGATATTTATCGCGGCTAAAGGTTGAGCGGCCAAGCGCACTGACAATTCCAGATGTTACCGATTGCCCAATGCCAAATGAATTGCCAATAGCGATTACATAATCACCAACTTTGACTTGCTCAGAATCCGCGAGGGTTAAATCGGTTAAACCTTTGAGATCAATTTTTAACAGAGCAACATCTGTGCCTGCGTCACTTCCGATTAGAGTCGCGATAGCGGTGCGTTTATCTTTAAGGGTGATGGTGATTTTATCGGCATTGTCGATAACATGATGGTTGGTGAGAATATAACCTTTGCCTGCATTGATAATGACACCTGATCCAACGCTTCTCTGGGTGCGTACATTACTGTCCTCATCATTGTCATTCCGGTTTCTGTTCGGCGTGCTACCTCTGTCTCCAAAGAAACGTTCGAAAAACTCGTCTTGTCCTGAAAACCGACTTGTTGGTATTTGAACCGTGGAGGAGACAGAAATATTGACCACGGCTGGTGTGGTTTTTTCTAGGAGTGGCGCCATAGTCAGAACGCCCCGCACGGGATCAAATTGCAAGGCCTGATTTTGGCCAGCTTTCCCGCTTGCCAAAGTCCACGGCATCTGCGCATTTGAACTCGATACAAAAACGGTGCTTAAGACCAGTATGATTGCGGCGCTGTTTAAGAAAGATTTTTTCATCATGTACTCCTGATTATATACTTAGCATAAATTTAATGCCTTGGCTGAGTACCCGCAAGCCTTTCGCACATATTCTTACCAAGATTTAAGGGGGCGTGTTTTAAGGTGAACTTAACGGTTGCCAGTTTCAAACCCGAGCAAATTGACCAAATGCACAACCAGCATAAAACTTGTGGCAAGGGAACCCATAGCAATCATGATCCACGGCACCATACGCGGGGCCAATTCATTATGTTCACGGGTATGGCGGTTATAACTAAACAGCCCCAAGCTCACGCAGGCCGCTAAGGCCAGTATAGCATATAATAAGTTCGCAATCATTGAGACTTATATAGTGGAGTTTAGAGATCGTTCAAGGTCAGGTGCAGATCGCGGCGTCGGAAATTATTTTTTGCCTCTACTTTATGTTTCGTTTTACGCCAATAACTCGGCGCAGTGACAAATTCCCAAGCAGCGATGAGGGCCGCAGGAAACTGTAAGAGCCAATATAGGGGCATAAGGGGGGCTAGGAAGATAAGGGTTGGCCTGCCTTCTTTTATTACACCGACCATGGCGGATAAAATGGATGCGCAATAGCCATATGACATCAAGATAAAAAAGGAAGCTGTTAGATTGAAGTCGATGAGGTTTACCGTATCTGCCACGATTAAAGCCCCTATGAATAACAAACTTGGAACATGTAAGAAGGCGGCTAACAAAGTTGCCCCAATTGTTATTTGTAGCGATAGCGCATTTTTTATGCGCGCCATTGTATGAAAAACACCGCCTGATGGGCCTTGGATTTTGGGGCGCATATGTACGGCCCATGTTTGCATAAAGCCTTTTAGCCAGCGCGAGCGTTGATGGATCCATGCCGCGTAAGTACCCACAGCTTCTTCTTGTGTCCCGTAGTCTATGCAGCCAATTTTTAGGGGTTTTTGATTTTGGGTCATGGCGGTAATTTTGAAACTTAAATCAGCATCTTCGGTGACATTATAAGAATCCCATCCACAAGCGGCTTCTACAATGTGCCGCCTGATGTGATTGCTGGTGCCGCCCAAAGTGTAAGGCAGGTGTAAGTGGGTGAGGGCTGGATTCCACACATGAAATAAAGCGGCGTATTCAAGGGCAAAAAATCGGGTCAGCAAATTTCCCGAAGCATTATAATAACCAAGTGGAGCTTGTACGGCAGCGAGGTTTGGATCGGACGCGAGCGCCAATGCGGCGGCTTTGAGCTGGTTTGGATGTGGTCTATCTTCGGCGTCATAAATAGTGATGATGTCACTTTTTTGGGCTTTGGGTAAGGCGGCCAGTGCCGAATTTAAGGCTTTTGGTTTGGTGCGGGGCTGGCTCGGCCCGACCTGGTAGAGTTTAAATGGAGGACGGAGTTCACGCTGGACGGCGCCCCAAGTGGCGTGGTCATCAATTTCACAGACCATAATAATATCAAGCTTGTCATGTGGGTAATCAAGACGGCTGAGGGCGCTCATCAGGTCTTTGACGACATTGGCTTCTTTATATAAGGGGACAAGCACGGTAAAACGCGGCCAATTGGTGAGGGGCGTAGTTGTTGGTTTTTGAAGGGGTCGTGTTTTATTAAGTGCTTTAAAAATCACTAAACCTACGGCAAAAACCCGCAAAGATGCCATGATCACGATAATGCTGACCGCCGTGAATTGTACCAATTTTAAAGCCAATACAGGCGCAAGGTACATGAATAACAAACAAAAGATCACAACAAGAAAGGTTGTGATTTTGAATGTGGCTGATTTGTTCCATTGCGGGTTTGCTGACCAAACAGAATTGGTTTCTATTGAGTTACCCTCAATAGAACTGCCCCCAATAGAAATTGTATCTGCGCGCAGTGCGCAGCGTTGTGGTAATGTCTCCATCCCGAAGTCTCCCGCCCCGACTTTACAGGAGGTTGATCTTCATAGCGAGTCGAATTTAGATTTTAGCCGTCGTCCATTTTAAGGGCGGCAATGAAAGCCTCTTGTGGGATGTTGACACTGCCAAATTGGCGCATTTTCTTCTTGCCCTTTTTTTGCTTATCCAGCAATTTTCGTTTACGCGACGCGTCGCCGCCGTAACATTTTGCTGTCACGTCTTTACGCATAGCGGCGATGGTTTCACGAGCAATGACTTTACCGCCAAGGGCTGCTTGGATTGGAATTTTAAACAGGTGGCGAGGAATTAAGTCTTTCAAGCGCTCGCACATCATGCGGCCACGGCTCTCGGCACGGCTGCGGTGGACGAGCATAGAGAGGGCATCAACAGGATCGCCATTGACCAGAATGCTCATTTTCACAAGGTCACCAACTTGTACGCCAATGGGTTGGTAATCATAACTGGCATAACCTTTGGAAATGGATTTAAGGCGGTCATAAAAATCAAACACTACCTCGTTGAGGGGGAGTTCGTAGACCAGCATGGCGCGAGCCCCCACATAGGTCAGCTCTTTTTGTACGCCGCGCCTGTCTTGGCACAGTTTAATAATGCCGCCCAGAAATTCGTCGGGGCTCAGGATGGTCGCCGTTATCCAAGGTTCGTGAATTTCTTCGATTTTCATCACGTCAGGCATGTCGGCAGGATTGTGTAAAAATACCTCCGTGCCATCTTTAAGCTTAAGCGTATAAACAACTGACGGGGCGGTAGTAATCAGATCAAGGTCAAATTCACGTTCAAGTCGCTCTTGGATGATTTCCAAATGTAGCAAACCTAAAAACCCGCACCGAAACCCAAGGCCCAGCGCGGCTGATGGTTCCATCTCGTAGCTAAAACTGGCATCGTTTAGGCGCAAA
>JAESQI010000294.1 GCA_016765255.1 Robiginitomaculum sp.
AGTGTTCGTGTTTCAAGGCCTCGCCATGCTGAGTGTCGCAACTCCATTATGGGTGGGGTTAGCAAATAGCAATGTGTCAGCATTTCAAACTTCGATTGGGTCTCTTGCCAAAATTGGCGCAGGGCTTTGGGTGATCGGGTTTTTATTTGAAACCATTGGCGATTGGCAACTCGTCCAGTTTAAGAAACGCCGCGCCGTATTGGGCCCAGAAATAACTGGCAAAGTCATGGACAAAGGCCTGTGGAAATTTACCCGTCACCCCAATTATTTTGGCAATAGTGCCATGTGGTGGGGCATATGGCTGGTGGCCTGTCAGGCCCCTTGGGGATGGGCCAGCATTGTTGGGCCTCTGTTTATGACACTCGCCCTCGTCAAGCTAACGGGCGCAGGACATTTGGAACGCACTCTATCCCAACGCCCAGAATACGCAGAGTATATGCAACGAACCTCTATGTTTATTCCGTGGTTTCCGAAAAAATAAGGCATAAAAAAAGCCGCCCTCACGAGCGGCTTTTTTCATAAATTTTATCCGATTTAAGTCGCAGGCCCGTATTGGTTTTCACCTTCATCATGTGGGAAAAACTTGTTAACCGCCATCGCGACAACATAGCTTAAAACCGCACTGCCAATTGCAGAGGGAATAGCCACTTTCTTAGCCATTGCACTTCCAGCTTCCATACTACCTTTTAATATAGAACCAAAATCACCAGATTCAGCCGCTTCCGTAGCTGCCTTTTGTATTTCCGCCTGCATGTCTCCAGCAAACATTGTGGTTATGACACTACTCATTATCATTGATAATACAATCATCACCACGATAACACCTACCGTCAACCAACCAGATTTACCCGCGTCGTGAAACCGTTTCACATAGAGCACGATCCAACACCAAATCATGATAATGCCCAAAATTCCCAGCATGCCAAGCGCAGGACTGATCAATGGCAGTAGCGTTAATACCGCACTGATCACAATCAAGATAATGACCCCGCGCATGAAGTCCGCTGGATTAACCCGCCCACTTGGTGAAAATAGTAAATTGCCCATAATTCTCTCCCTTGTTATATTATGCTGTCCGCACTCTAGCCGTATCTATTGGTAAAACAAGGAAAATTTTGGACTAGTCGTTAGTCATACTCAAGAACAAGTGGGTCATCACCATATTTGTTTGGACCAATAATCCCTTTTTTCACCCACCAAATGATGAGTAAAATTAAAGCCACAAACGATATAGTCATTGTAACTATAATCGAATATTTGGAAACTGTAGTGAGAGCACCTTTACCGTTAATAGTTATTATTATCCATATTGCTGGTGAGAAAAGTAAAAACAATGCCTGCCACTTTCCAGAGCGGTTTATATCATGTAGCCGCCTTGCACATACAGCAATGTGCGGTAAAAGAATGAGCAACTGATAAATTTTGTTAAGCCTTAATAATGGCGCTTGCATAAACCCCGAGGCAAATCCCTCAATAAACCCTGCACCTTCTGGGACAACTACATGCGTAGAGCCAAAAACCGCCCCATCTACAAACCCAGCAACGAATGAAGACAAAAAAATAAATAATTGAAAGTACCAAAACTCAGACCTAGAGGCTCGTCCTGAAAACACAAAATATTTTTTGAAACACGTTCTTACTGATTCACTTTAATCCATAATATTCCCTCACGTATTGTGTATAGAGGGTAAATTCAAATCACAGCAATTTCAAGTGGAAATTAACTTTCGCCGCCGAACCTCTCAATCCACGCCTCAACGTCACTATCTTCAATTTTAGCAAACAACACATCGGGAGCGGAGATTTCTAGGCCGTGTGGGAGGGCGTCTAGGGCGGCTTTGATTTTGGCGTTCCAATCACCTTCGCGGAATTTCCATGTGCGGTTGACCTTTGGAATATTCATGGCGTCCAAAATTTTATCTGCCGCGTCAGGAATAATGGCTTGTGCCAAAACGCCAAATAGAGCCACGAGATTGAGCCCGATCCGTGTGCCTATGGCCGCTTGGTCGACATTGGTTTTATAGTGTGTCCACGGGGCCGCTTGGGTCAAATATTCATTGCCCGCCGCCCAGATAGCGCGGGTCTCAGACGCCGCTTTGCGAAATTCCATAGCTTCGTAATAGGCAATCAATTTGGGAATGCGCATACTTAATTCGTCAACAAGCCAATCTTCGGCTTCGCCCCACTCGCCGCCACTAAATTCGTCTTGGGAAGGAACCTTCCCGTCAAATTTCCCCACGGCGTATTTGGTGATCCGGTTAACAAATTGCCCAGCACATTGGCAAGGTCAGAATTGATCCGCGCTTGAAAATCTTCAAACGTGAACCCAGCATCCGAGCCTTCGGGCGCATTGGCAATCAAATGCCAGCGCCAATAATCCGACGGGGCGATTTCAATGGCGGCGTCCATAAACACGCCGCGCTTCCCACTGGTGGAAAATTTCCCGCCATACCATGTCACCCAGTTAAAGGCCTTCAGTTTATCGACCAATTTCCAAGGCTCGCCTGACCCGATCATCGTGGTTGGAAATGACAGGGTGTGAAAGGCGACATTATCCTTGCCCATAAATTGGACGTAAGACACATCGCCCGCGCCTGCGTCCGTTCGCCACCAACGGGCCCAGTCATTACCCGTACTTTGCGCCCAATCCTTGGTCGCGGAAATATAGGCTATCGGAGCGTCAAACCAGACATAGAACACTTTATTTTCGAACCCTTCGCGCACTTTGCCTTGGTGAGCCACAGGAATACCCCAACTCAAATCGCGGGTAATCGAGCGGTCACGCAGGCCTTCGTCCAGCCATTTATAAGCAATAGACGTGGCCAAGGCGGGCCAGCCTTCTGATGTATCAATCCACTCTCGCAGGCGTCCCGCCATCTCAGATTGCTTGAGATACAAATGGTTCGTATCGCGAATTTCCACGTTTTTCGACCCAGACAAGGCTGAATACGGATCAATTAAATCAATTGGATCAAGCAAACGTCCACAATTATCACATTGATCCCCCCTCGCCTTTACGTATTCACAAGACGGGCATGTGCCCTCCACATACCGGTCTGGCAAGAACCGTTTGTCATCTACACTATAAACCTGTTGCGAGACGCGTTCTTCGATCAAACCTTGTTGCTCTAATTGATGGGCCAAATGTTGGGTCAATTGGTGATTGGCTTGACTACTAGAACGGCCAAAATAATCATAAGACAGTTTAAAATCTGCCCCCGCCTTCTTTTGCGCATCGTGCATTTGGTCACAATATTCAGATACGGAAACACCTGCGCCCTGCGCTGCCAATTCCGCAGGTGTGCCGTGTTCATCCGTGGCGCAAATATAGAGAACCTCATGGCCCAACAACCGCATAGCGCGGGCATACACATCGGCTGGCAACATGGAGCCAGCCAAATTGCCAAGATGCTTGACCCCGTTAATATAAGGAAGTGCCGATGTGATGAGAATACGTGCCATAATAAACCTAAAATAAGTCTTTCCTGCTTCCTAATGCTTTGGAGGAAACTTGCAAGCACCTTGTCTGTTCGAGCACTAAATTTGCCAATAACCCTGTAATATGTTATGCTACGCGCAGAGCCATAAGGCCGTAACACAAAGGGGAGGCAAATATGCCAAAAATTTTCGGAACATCACTGGCAGGGATTCTTGTCGCAACCATCGTTTTTTATCTACTGGGGTTTCTCTGGTACGGTGTATTATTTAGCGATCAATGGATGGTCGCCAACGGAATCGCAGAAGAAGCAGCCAAAGCCCACGCAGACAAAATGGGCGCAATGATGTATGTAGCAGGCATTATTATCACGCTTATGCAGGTTTTGGGCCTCGCCTATATCTTGCACCACGCCAGCGCTTCGGTTTTGATGACATGCGTTAAAATTTGTGCCATTATCGCAGTACTCATAGCCCTACCGCTGATGATGTACGCGCATATATATGAAGGGCGTTCACACCAAGCCGTCGGACTTGATTTTGCACATGTTTTAATCGGTTATGCACTCGTCGGTGCTATTCTTAGCTTCTTTCGAGGTAAAGACGCTATCGGTGATTAAGCCTATATAAATAGTGATATTCAGTTTTAAGGCGGTAGCAATCCCACCGCCTTATTTTTTCACATAAATTGCATTTCCGCTCTTGCAATTATCTTAAAGGCACAGTAACACCCGTGCGCTAAGGCATATTATGTCTTGCCCCTATAGCTCAGCTGGTAGAGCACCTGATTTGTAATCAGGGGGTCCGCGGTTCGAGTCCGTGTGGGGGCACCATTTATCCCATCTATGTTGTTGTTTTTACTGTACTTATTCAAATATTGAGCAATTCGTCCCTAGTTTCGTCCCTAGCTATAATTTCGAATCAACTTTCGTTAAAATGGGGTGTACGCCGCTTCTATTTAGGAGTTTTCCTTTCAAGCTTACGCCGAAGAACTTTGCATTCCGTATATTCGAATATGACAAAGACCACCATGGATAAATGCCGTGGCAGTCCTGCTAACAATTATTAGACTATTATAATTCTACAGATTTAAAAAGCAATACTATCCAAATCAAACAGTTTCCAAATGATCCATCCATTGCTCGATTTCGGATAACTTCCAACGGGTATAATGTGTCCCGTCTTTATATGGCAATGGAAACCTGTCATCTGCATTGCGAGATTTTCGCCAAAGCGTGGCACGGCTTTTGATACCTGTTATTTTCTGAACATCTTTTGACGTCAACAATTGGTCAGTCATAAATCACCTAACAGTTAAGAACAAAGTGGTGCGCACCAAGCGCGCACCAAGATTTTGTAGTTTTAGTTATCATCATCTTTACGCTTAGCTCGTGACCAAACGAGGTCAGCACCGTCTTCACGGTCAAACAAAGCAGCGTTAAATGGCTTGTCCATTTCTGGGCCATCAAATTTCACGCTGATATATTCTAGCGGATCTGTACCGTCTTCTGGCTGCGTCACCTCGTTCCAGGCAACGCCTAGATCGCAACGTCCTGATTTGACAAAATAGTCAGGGGACTTATCCGACTTCTTGTCCTCATTTGCCACAAAGCGAACTTTGCGGTTGCTCATGAGGGTAGCGATTGTCCCCTCATATCCTGTTTTAGTTGGTTTAAATGTTCCAATAGTAGCCATAGCGTTTTTCTCCAATGCATTGACGTTGACGTTATTAGGCCAGCTCGCGCTTGGCCTTCTTGAAACCGGCATCACTAGCGAGAAACCCCGCAAGCATTGACGGAATGAGTGAACTGACATTTTGTTTGTCTTCATATGTCCGTTCGTAAATCTTGGCATAGGCCTCCAAATCAGCCTGCAAATCAGGCGTGACCGTTATGGTTATCTTGCTCGGTGTGAGATCAGGAAGTTTCTGCAATTTTAGTGTGGGTTTGGTATCAGACATGGGATTAGTCTCCATAAGGTTTGAGGATAAGGTCACGGCTAACAATGACGTTAAAACGCCATCCTGGCCGAACTTTGAGAGTTGGCTGCACATTAAGGTTACGGTCAATAATCCGCTGCCCTGCAATGTTGGCAGTGTCCTGCCCTGCGTTTTGCAAAGCGCGTGTAAGGCGGTCGTCGCTATCGGACGCGAGTTCTGATCCAATACTAAGAAGCGATGAGAGAGCCGCACCTGTGATAAACTGCCATGTGTGCTTATCGACCTTGTCTTTTAAGCCAGCAAAGCCTTGGCCGTCCGACCCCGGTAGATTATCAAGAACAACGGAATTACCATTGGGCAGAATAAGCCGTGTCCAGACCACAAGCGCTCTACTTTGCCCAAAAGCAATGAGACTATCATAACGCCCAATGAGGC
>JAESQI010000295.1 GCA_016765255.1 Robiginitomaculum sp.
CGAAAAATATGGATAATATTTGGCGTGGTTTTGCAATAATGCCTGTGCCAGTTTCGCCATGTCGCGGGCAGTGGTAATCTGGCCCGCGTCTGGCAGGCCGTGTGGATTTTTAAACACGGTCGAGCGCATACCGAGCGCTTTGGCTTTTGCTGTCATTTTGTTGGCGAATTCTTCTGTTGATCCTCCGAGCCGTTCTGCCAGCACAATAGCCGCGTCATTGGCAGAGCGCACGCTAAGGGCAAGGATGGCCTGTTCTGTTGTGATCGTCCCGCCTGCTTTTAATCCGAGTTTGACAGCAGGGGTGCGGGCTGCTCTTGCAGAGATATCTAAAGGTTCACGTAAACGAACTTGCCCGTTTTCTAGTGCGTCAAATGTCAAATACAGCGTCATCATTTTCGTCAGGGAAGCGGGATAGCGCTCCGCGTCGATTTTGCGGGCATGGAGGATTTCCAGACTGTCCGCGTCAACAATGATAGAGGCGTATTTATTGGCCTTGGCTGAGGCATATTGACCTGTATTTGCCAAAAACAGACTTAAGATAAAAGCCATCAATATTTTGCAGAAAAAACCGTACATATGCATGAGGTAGAGGCGCATATTTACAAAAGGGTTAACGGGGATTAACAAATTACATGAAATATGCCTTTTAACTTTGCCAAAACCCCCTATCTTAGGAGAATGATAGAAATAAATTATATAACGCCCGTGTTAGGCCCAAGTCGCGAAGACGACGACGGGGCGGGAACCGAGCGTGGGGTGGCAACTAAAACCCGCCCAAAAACTAAAAAACCCTCTCAATATAAAGTCATTTTGATGAATGACGATTATACGCCTATGGAATTTGTTGTTAGTATATTGATGGGTGTGTTTAAGCGTTCCCAAGAAGAAGCAACCAAAATTATGATGGCGGTACACCAAAAAGGAATAGGGGTTTGCGGTATTTATACATTCGAAGTCGCAGAAACCAAAGTAGGGCAAGTGATGGACGCTGCCAAACGCAATCAACATCCTTTAAAATGCACACTTGAAAAAGCATGAGAACATCCCCATTTTGATATAGATAATAAGAAAATAGGAAAGATAAAATGGCATCATTTTCGCCGATACTTGAAGAAACCATCCACCGTGCTTTGACGCTGGCAAGCGAACGCAAGCATGAACTCGCCACATTAGAGCATCTTTTACTGGCCATGGTTGACGATAAGGATGCAAGCGCCGTTATGACTGCTTGTGATCTTGATTTGGAAAGCTTGCGAGCTGATCTCACATTATACCTTGATGATGATCTGTCGTCCTTAGTGGTGGAAGATTTTGAGGAAGCACGGCCTACGGCTGGATTCCACCGGGTCATTCAACGGGCCGTCATCCATGTGCAAAGCTCTGGCCGCGAAGAAGTGACGGGGGCCAATGCGCTCATTGCTTTGTTTGCGGAGCGCGAAAGTCACGCCGTCTATTTTTTACAAGAGCGTGATATGACCCGTTATGACGCGGTCAATTATATTTCCCACGGCATTTCTAAAAACGCAACCGCACCCGAAAACCGTCCCATTTTGGGCCAAGGCACTGGCCCTGATGAAGGCGGAGAGGGCGACAAACAAAACGAAGACCCGCTCGAAGCTTACTGCGTTAATTTGAATAACAAAGCCCTAGAGGGTGGCATTGATCCGCT
Organism: Robiginitomaculum sp.; assembly: GCA_016765255.1. GTDB lineage: Bacteria > Pseudomonadota > Alphaproteobacteria > Caulobacterales > Maricaulaceae > Robiginitomaculum_A. The sequence goes on from JAESQI010000295.1 coordinate 1,670, forward strand.
GATTGGCCGCGAAGAAGAAGTGGCGCGTTGTATCCAAATTTTGGCGCGTCGCCGTAAAAACAACCCCCTCTTGGTGGGTGACCCTGGCGTTGGCAAAACTGCTATCGCTGAAGGGATTGCCAGACAAATTGTCAACGGCAAAACACCAGACGCTCTGAAAAACTCTGTGATTTACGCTCTTGATATGGGCGCGCTGTTGGCGGGAACGCGCTATAGAGGCGATTTTGAAGAACGGCTTAAATCGGTGATGAAACAATTGATGGATATGGACGACGCGATTTTATTTATTGACGAAATTCATACCATTATCGGTGCAGGGGCAACTAGCGGCGGGGCGATGGACGCGTCCAACTTACTGAAACCAGCCCTGCAATCTGGAAAATTATCCTGTATGGGTTCAACCACGTATAAAGAATATCGCCAACATTTTGAAAAAGATAGAGCTTTGGCGCGGCGGTTCTTGAAGGTGGACGTGACCGAACCTTCCCCTGCTGACACAGTGAAAATCTTAAAAGGCCTCAAGACATATTTTGAGGATTTTCACAATGTCACCTATACCGCCGAAGCTATCGAGAACGCAGTTGATTTGGCCGTGCGTCATATTACTGACCGTAAGCTCCCCGACAAAGCCATAGACGTGATTGACGAGGCGGGCGCTTATCAAAAATTATTGCCCCTCAAAAAGGGCAAAAAACCCAGTCGCAAAACAGTTGGTGTGAAAGACATTGAAGTGGTGATTGCTAAAATTGCCCGTATTCCAACTAAAACTGTATCGCGTGACGATATCAAAGTGCTTAAATCTCTCAGTGATGATTTAAAACGTGTGGTCTTTGGCCAAGACGCGGCTGTGGAAAAAGTATCGAGCGCTGTTAAATTATCGCGAGCAGGTCTGCGCGAACCTAACAAACCAATCGGTTCATATTTATTTTCTGGCCCGACAGGTGTGGGTAAAACCGAAGTGGCGAAACAACTCGCCGAGGCTTTGGGGCTCGAACTCCTGCGTTTTGATATGAGCGAATATATGGAGCGCCATACGGTATCGCGGCTTTTGGGTGCGCCTCCTGGCTATGTGGGTTATGAGAATGGCGGGCTTCTCACCGACCAAGTCAATCAATTTCCTCACTCCATTTTGCTATTGGATGAGATCGAAAAAGCCCATCCTGATGTTTATAATATTCTCTTGCAGGTTATGGACAACGGCACATTGACCGACAGTAATGGGCGCGCCGTTGATTTTCGCAATGTCATTTTGATTATGACGACAAATGCGGGGGCAGCGGACGCTGATAAAACCGAGATTGGATTTGGACGGGTTGAGGGCGAAAACGACGAAGGCGAAAAAGCCATCAAACGCCTGTTCACGCCAGAATTTAGAAACCGTCTGGACGCCACTATAAAATTTGACTCCCTTGACAAAGTTTCAATCGCCAAAGTGGTGGACAAGTTTATTATCCAGTTAGAGGCTCAACTGTCTGACCGTAAAATCTTGTTCGAGCTGTCTAAATCTGCGGTTCAGTGGCTGGCCGATAAAGGCTATGATAAACGCTACGGCGCAAGACCTCTATCGCGCACCATTCAAGAGCATATCAAAAAACCTCTGGCCGACGAAATCCTGTTTGGAAAACTCAAAAAAGGCGGCCTCGTTAAAATCAGCGTAGACCGCAAAAAAGACGCTCTTAAATTTATAATCTTAAAACCCGAGCAACTAAAAATTGAAGGCAAAAAACGCGGCAAAGGCTTGCCAGCGCCGAAACCGAAGGAAGATGCTTAGGGGGCTATTTATCCGCCTAAGCATCGAAACTTTTCTGTCATCCCAGGCTTGATCTGGGATCTCTTGGGTATGAGCGAGGTAATTGGTTGGCGTGGGGTTTGTGGGGACTGGCGAGATCCCAGATCAAGTCTGGGATGACATTGGGGGGTGCTGGCCAATCAGAACATGCAATTTACAGATAGCTTTTATTTACATTTCCCTGCCAAAGCCTTATAGCCCTTGAAAACAATGGGGGAAAATATGCCAGATATGAGTGCGCTACAGACCAAATTGCAAGCTTGGGGGATGCAGATACTTAACTGGCTGCAAAGCCCGCCGTTTTTGGCGCAAGTGGGCGGGGTTATTGCTGCTTATTTTATTGCAAAAATATTGACGCGCATGGCGAAAAAGCGCGTGGTGTTCTTGCGTGAAAAACCTGCAGATGGAAAATTTTTAAGACTGCGCGGGATTGCCTATAAAATTAAAGATCTCGTTTTCCCTGCTGTGTTGGTGGGGTTGTTGGCGGCAATATCAACGGTTTTAACCAGTGTGGAAATCCTGGGCCAAGACTGGCTTGTGCGCATCGCCCAAGGCTTGGCCGTGGTTTTCTTGCTTTATAAAATCATCAAGCAATTTATCTCTCATCCGATTGTGCAAAAACTGGTGATTTGGCTGGCTATTCCATTGGCAGTGCTGAAAGTATTTGGCTGGTATGATAATTTTCAGGCCTTTATGATGGAAGATGCCAAATTGCAACTTGGCAATATCTCCATCCCCGCTTGGACGATTGCCAATTTGCTCGTCTTTGGCGGTATTTTGTTCTGGATTGGCAAATTATCTAATTCCAAAGGCAAAGCAGCCATCCGCTCCCAAGATAGTCTCGACGTGGCCACAAAAGAAGTATTCACCAAAATTTTCGAGATGGTCGTGTTTATGGCTTTGTTTGTTGTGCTGATGGGTATTGCTGGTATCCCGATGACATCTTTGCTCTTGCTTGGCGGGCCGCTTATGTTGGGGGTTGGTCTTGGGCTGCAACCCATCGCGGCCAATTTTGTCTCGGGTATGATCTTGCTGCTCGACCGCTCCATTAAAATTGGTGACTTTGTAGAGCTTTCCGATGGCCAGCAAGGGTATGTGCAGGAAATGAAAATGCGTTTTGCCACCATAGAAACTACTGACGGCAAAGACATTATGGTGCCGAATGTCAAATTCATTGACGAGGCCTACCAAAACTGGACGCACAAAGACCCGCGCCAACGCTATGAAGTGTATTTTAGTGTTGGCTACGACACCGACATTGATGTGCTGGAGGGCATTTTGATCCCTGCCGTCTCCAAACATCCCAAAGTCTTGCAAGAACCAGAGGAGCCAGATTTAGAACTACGTGAATTTGGCGAGAGCGGCATTAAATTTGCGATTGAATTTTGGGTAGACGGTATTGATGATGGAGAGAATAAATTTACCTCAGACCTTAACTTTATTATCTGGCGCACCCTAAAAGCCAATAAAATTTCCATGCCATTGCCACAACACGAGGTCAGGGTGTTGAAGAATTAGTCCTGCCTCTAGCCATACTCTCTAGTCAATGACTTCCCTGTCGTCCCAGATCAAGTCTGGGATGACAGTTTTCAGTTATTGCCTAAATGATTCTTTAAAGTGTTTCGCAAATTTAAGCACGTTATGCGAGAAATGCGGAGTGTAACTGGACTAATTATGGTGTTTCACGCCTCTTACTCGATTGGTTTTGGTTTTTGCCTGTTGTCATCCTTAGTTTTACTCAAAAATTATAATTTATTTCAACAAAAGACTCACAATTATTATGTCTGCCAAGTGCTTAAAAAAACAAGGTTTTTTCTTTTTAAGGCTTCCTTAACCTCGAATTTTAACGGCTTATTAACAATAAAGTTGGCACTATCAATACACAAGGTATTGACGAAGCGTTAGAATTGAACACTATATGTAGTGCGAAGACCGTTCGGTTCTCAAATCTTTGATAAACTTAATAACAGACGTTTGCTTATATTTACGGCGTCCGTAGGGGGTTTATCGCTTTAAAAATTGACCATAACTACCGCGTCACCGCGATTAATCTCATTTGGGGGAAATATATGTCTGAAGAACCGACAATGGCGTTAGTAGAAACATTTGATGCACTAGATATACATGTTCAGCCTACAGAAACGCGCCATTCTCGCCCAGATAATGTTCAAGATGAGGTGTCTGCACTGCATGTTGTTAATCGGGTTAAAATAGACCGCAAGCGCGACGAACTCTTGACAGATTTTGGCAAGACCACTTTGGTCGACCGCTATCTACTCCCCGAAGAGAGCTATCAAGATATGTTTGCCCGCGTCTCAGAAGCTTATGGGGACGACAGTGAACACGCCCAGCGACTTTATGATTATATGTCCAAATTGTGGTTTATGCCCGCCACCCCTGTTCTCTCAAATGGTGGGGCAAAACGTGGCCTGCCGATTTCGTGCTTTCTAAATGCAGTGGATGACAGTCTCGATAGTATTGTGAATTGTTGGACGGAGAATGTCTGGCTTGCGTCCAGTGGCGGCGGTATAGGAACTTATTGGGGCAATGTACGCTCTATTGGCGAGAAGATTGGTCGGGCGGGTGAAACTTCTGGCATTATTCCGTTTATCCGTGTGATGGACAGTCTCACTTTGGCGATTTCTCAAGGCAGTTTGCGCAGGGGATCGGCGGCAGTGTATCTGGATGTTCACCACCCAGAAATTGAAGAATTTTTGGAAATTCGCAAACCAAGCGGTGATTTTAACCGCAAAAGCTTAAACCTGCATCATGGTCTCAATATTAGTGACGAATTCATGCATGCCGTGCGCGATAACAAAGAGTTTGGGTTGCGTTCTCCTAAAACGGATAAAATCATTAAAATGATTGATGCGCGTAAATTATGGCAGAAAATTCTCGAGATGCGATTGCAGACTGGCGAGCCATATATGATTTTTTCTGATACGGTTAACCGGGCGCTCGCCACACACCAAAAAGAACAAGGCTTGCGGGTGCAGCAATCAAACCTATGCGCTGAAATTATGCTGGCGACTGGCAAAGACAAATACGGCAGGCAGCGCACAGCTGTATGTTGTTTGTCATCAGTGAACGCAGAAAAGTTTGATGAGTGGAAAAACGAAGAAGGCTTTATTGAGGATATTATGCGCTTTCTTGATAATGTTTTGCAAGATTATATCGACAATGCGCCTGAGACAATGGCGGACGCCGTTTATTCGGCCTCGCGGGAGCGTTCTGTAGGTCTTGGCCTGATGGGTTTTCATTCTATGTTACAAGCAAAAGGGGTTCCGTTTGAGAGCGCCATGGCTAAGGTCATCAACAAGCAACTCTTTAAGCATATTCGCAAAGGCGCAGACGCGGCTAGTGTGAAGCTCGCCCATGAACGGGGAGCGTGCCCAGACGCAGCGGACGCTGGTATGATGGCGCGCTTTTCTCATAAAATGGCCGTGGCACCAACTGCTTCTATTTCGATTATTTGCGGCGGAACATCGGCGGGCATCGAACCTATTCCAGCTAATATTTATACTCATAAAACTCTGTCTGGTTCCTTTACGGTGCGCAATCAACAATTAGAGACCTTGCTGGAAGAAAAAGGCTGTAACACAGCTGATATTTGGGAAAGTATATTAGAACATGAGGGGTCGGTTTCTCATCTGGACGAATTGACGGATGAGGAAAAAATTGTCTTTCGCACGGCGTTTGAGCTTGATCAACGCTGGATTATTGAGTTAGCGGCAGACCGGGCGCCGTTGATATGCCAAGCGCAATCTCTTAATATTTTCATTCCAGGCGACGTGAATAAATGGGATTTACACATGCTGCATTGGACGGCTTGGGAGCAGGGGGTTAAATCCCTTTATTATTGCCGCTCAAAATCTGTGCAGCGGGCAGCATTTGCAGGGAAAGCAGATAAGCCCGCCAATGATATGGAAAAATCCATGCAAGCGGCGGCTCCAACCAATTATGATGAGTGTTTGGCCTGCCAATAAACCCCTATATCGAAGCATATCCAAATTAACTGCCCCGTTGGTCAGAAACTTTGAGCATATATGGTCTAAATTTTAATATTTGACGTATAAACTTATGATATGGTAATTTTTACACCTTAAGATATAAATCATTGTGTTGCATAAACACATCATTAACACTCATTAATGTAGTGTAAATCTTATTTGGTGTATATTTTGGCAAGCAGATAGGGCAAAAGGAGAAAGAACCCGTACCGTAAAGGGGATTTTAGGAGACATAAAATTAAATATGATGTGCGCACGCGACATAAACACTAGTAAGATTGGTAAATCAGTATTTAAAACTGGTTTGGTATTATCTGCGTGTGCCTTATTTATGTTGACCCCAGGATTGAGCGTAACAGCATCTGCACAAACAAGTCCTGTCAGCCAAGTGAAAATTGACGCCGAAGACAAGCCCATTTCTGCAACGCCTTCAGTCAATTCTGGAGTCGAGGTTAAAGAGACTTTGCCACAGGATTTACGGCCAGAAGAACTCTCGACGCCAACGCTCCAAACCTTACCGCCGCGTTCTATACAAACGTTAAACCGCAATAGTTGGAACGCGCAAACATTAACCCGTAGCACGGGTTTAAGTGCGGCTAGTTTTAATCGTGCTGGTATGCAAAATAATCTGGTACGGGTAAAGAAAACGCAAATGCAAGCCGAAACGCGGGCCATTGATATTTTAACGGCTGAAGACTTACTCAACCTTGGCGATAGCGACAATATCAAAATTGCCGCACCGAAAATTGGGCCAACGCAAGACGGGGCAGCAATTAACCTTGGCGCGTCCGTGCGCGGCGCTTTATTTGGTTTACCCACGAATGATAACATAAATGGATCTGTCTTTAAGCTTGATTTAAGCGAGCGGCTTTGTCTTGGGACGGCTGAGGAGTGTCGGGCCAACGAAACCCGCTCTATTGATATTGGCTACGCACCTAATATTTCTGGCGGCAATATAATCGGACTAGATTTACAATTAACTCCTCGGGCAGGCCTACGCTTTGACGGGGAAAGCAAAAGTGCATTGGTTGGCGCTCTTGTCCGTATTGGGGGAAACCTACATGATGGCCCTGAAGCGAAATCAAATGCTTGGTATGTTTTTGCTGGAGCAGACGCCGAAGCCGTGACGTATACACCCAATTCTGCTCGCCGCCTCACCAGTGGGGCTTTCAACTTGCAAAATCAAGTTATAGTCAATGACGCACAAGCTGGACTAGGTTACCGTATTGGCGATGCTGACCTAGCTTTGACATATTTTAAACGTCAAGCACGGGGCGAAGATTATAAATACAACGAAGACGCGGCTGCTTTGTCGATTACGTGGCGCCGTTAGTTTCTTTTCAAAACCAGTCTTTCTAAATTACCAAATTTAAGTATCCGCTTATGGAAAGGTTATGCCCATTGTTTCGGGTGCGACTGGTGATTGGTAATAATTCACAGATATTTTTGAGAAACGATGTGCATGCGCTCTTGTGTCTCTATATATACAAGATATGGTGTAAACTGATTCATAAACACCAAGATATGGAAATGATGGGTAAATTTGTTTGCACATCATATTTCTGCCCTTCCAAGGAGAGAACATGGCGAGTTCGTTGATTACAGGTATTAAAAAACCGGGACTGTTAACCCCGTCCATCGGCTATAAACCATTTCGCTATCCTTGGGCTTTTGATTTTTGGCAAAAACAACAACAAGTGCATTGGATGCCTGAAGAAATTCCACTCGGTGAAGATTGCAAAGACTGGGCAACTAAATTGTCAGATAGCGAACGTAATCTCCTGACGCAAATTTTTCGGTTTTTTACCCAAGGCGATATTGAAGTTAATGACAATTATATGGAGCATTATGCCCGTATTTTCAAACCTACTGAGCTTAAAATGATGATCGCGGCGTTTTCCAATATGGAAACGATACATATTGCCGCCTATGCGCTCCTTATTGAAACGATCGGCATGCCAGAATCCGAGTTTTCCGCTTTTATGGAATATGAAGCCATGGCGGCAAAGCATAATTATATGCAAGAGTTTGGCACAGATACCAATGAAGATATTGCCAGGTCACTGGCTATGTTTGGCGGGTTTACAGAAGGGTTACAACTGTTTGCTTCCTTTGCCATGTTGATGAATTTCCCGCGCCTGAATAAAATGAAAGGTATGGGGCAGATTGTCACTTGGTCAATACGAGATGAAAGTCTGCACTGCGAAGGGATGATTAAGTTATTTCATACCTTCGCCGCCGAAACGGGATGCGTTACTCAATCGGTCAAAGATGATATTATTGATTGCGCGAAAACGGTCGTTGCTCACGAGGATAAATTCATAGACCTCGCCTTTGAAATGGGCCCAGTCGAGGGCATGACGGCGCAAGATATCAAATCTTATATTCGCTATATCGCCGATTGGCGGCTTGGCCAGCTTGACCTACCGCCTGTCTACGGTGTGGAAAAACATCCGCTCCCTTGGCTCACGGAAATATTAAATGGGGTTGAGCATGCGAACTTTTTTGAGGCCCGCTCTACCGAATATTCCAAAGGTGCAAGCCAAGGAGAATGGCACGGGGACGACGGCGTTTGGGGCATGTTTGAAAAATTAAAATCTGCTAAATCTGGCTCATCTGCTGACGCCACCGATATTGCAGATAGATAGGTGAACTAACGCGGTCGTGGGAGATATAATAAAATTTGATAATATCCTAAATGTACGTGATTTTGGTGGACAGGCTTTAGCTGGAAACCATGGACGGATTCGGATGGGAAAATTATTTAGAGGTGCTCAAATCAGTCAAATGTCCCCTTCTGACATTGACCAGTTTGATGGCTTTGATATTTCCATGATCATTGATTTTCGCTACCAAACAGAACGGACGCGCCAGCCCAGTAAGTTTGGAGGTTCGTTTAACCCAGAAGTTCTTGAACTGTTGACACGCCATGAACCTGAGAACGAGGATGGCCTTGCCCCGCATGAAGCGTTTATTTTGCACGACTTAAACTCCGTCAAAGACGCAAAAAACTATATGCTTGGCTCTTACGGGGAACGTCCTAACTATCCAGCCTTTACCGAGCTTGCTGGCCGGGCGTTGAAAAATATGGCGCAGTCTGGAAATACTATTTATGTACATTGTGCTGCTGGGAAAGACCGGACTGGTACATTTGTAGCAATTATATTGATGCTTTTAGGTGTGTCGGCAAAAGATGTGTTTGAAGATTATATGCGCACGCGAGACGCTATTGATTTTCATGTGATAAAAAATATTGCGGCACAAAAAATGGAAGAACGCTATGGGCGGCCCTATGATCCAAATGCATTAGAGCCATTCTTTGGAGTATACCCAGAATATTTGCAAAACTCTCTTGATCAAATTGGGGATATACACACATATGCCAAAACCGTATTGGGATTGACCAAACGCGATATTTCAAATCTCCAAAATTATTATATTGAAAACTAACAACTCGCCCGTGGCTCACCACTTACCGTGATTAAAGAACATGACACTGTCGAGCTCCCACCACTCGAAAACGGAATCGTTGTAGATTTACGCGGTTTGAGCATAAAGGTTTCTGACAAGGTTGGCGACGAGACCACTCGGGTAAGATCTGCTTTGTAATAGTCAGAACCTACATACTCATATTCAATGCGCGTGATCACAAGTCCGGATGTGGAATTGATCAATGATGAACTGATGTTATTTGGCGGTACAAATTTTGAGGGAAACCCTGAGCCAAGCTTCGTATACCCAATTTCGTTTAAAGTTCCGCCTCCGTCCATTTCGTAGCTGATGACATCTATGGTCACATTGGCAGCTTGCGTAGGTGTCAAACCTAATACAGCAAGCGTGGCATTAAATATGTCTTCAATATCGTCCCCGTCCAAGCTTTCACTTTGCGTGAATAAATCAGCGGTAACAGACGTGGCGTGCGAGACATCTCGGTCTGCTGATACCAATAAGGAAACCGAGGCCAGACCAAAATATGTGACAACCATCACGGGCGCAATAAATGCAAACTCTATAGCAGCCGTGCCTTTTTCATCTCTAATGAAGCGGTTTAATATTGAGGATTTCAAATAAGTTTTTAACATAATGCTCTCAGAGATTAAGGCGTACACGCTGTACTAAAGGGTTCGTTTTTAAAGGCGGTCGTATGGCTGATGATTCGTGTGTTTCCAGTTGAGTTTGCGAGCTTGGTTAAAGCGCTGGGAACGGATAATGTGTGTACATATTGAATGCGGATCATGACAACATCACCGCCTGATGTACACGTCCAAACATCAGCAGGCATGACTGGCGCTGCGGCTGCGGCTGCGTCTTCACAGTCAGAAATTTCTTGTGCAGTGCCTGTACATACAGTTGGTGTCGGCGAGGTTGCTAGAGAAAGATCAGTAAATTTACCAGTATTCGTAGAAACAATATCAATTCTTAAATTATCACAATCACCAACAGTTGTCATTTCGGTGCAAATATTTGTTTTTAACTCTGCTAAGCCTTGCCCCGCACCAAGTAATTCTCCTGTGCGGATTTCTCGGGCGCTTGATTCTAAAGCATGTTGAGTGGTCGAGCTGATGAAAAAGATCATGGCCAATTCAACAATGCCAAACAAAAGCGCTAAGAACGGTACCCCTAGAATGGCAAATTCAATGGCCGTAGTCCCTTGTTCATCACGTATGATGTTTGGTCTTTTAAGGTTGTTTCTTGTGCTATTAAAGAGTGCAAACATAGTATCCCTACATAATTATATATAGGAATAGTAACCAAAAACCGCTAAAAAACGCCTAAATAGTGTGGTTAATATAGGTATAAGATGAGCCTAGCGTTCTTCACCTAGTTCTCGTGGCGCCCTAATACTTTGCCCCATACCCTCAAAATATTGTGGCGGTGGTGAATTTGCTTCAATTGCATTTAAAGCTGCCTGTACTTGTCCCGATGCGGTATTGGAAACAGGCCCTGCACTTAAATTATTTATGGCCCCACCAATAGCTGAGTATCTTCCAATGAAATCTGGACTATCTCCAAGTATGGGAGTTGGTAGACAATTTGGGGCACAATGATAGCTCTCTTGCCCTGCGCCAATATTTATAACCCGAACACCAAATCGTGTATTGGTACTTTTAACAGTAATATTAGCTTGTAAAATAGTTTGCCCTTGTGCGTCTAGCGCGATCAGATTGGTTTGCCCATATCCCCGTCCGATAATAAAGATTGTATTAGGTGAATGCACCGAAATATCTGCAATATCAGGATTTCCGACAATAATGGTGGAAGCGGCTGAAGGTAAATGCAAAATTTGTGTTTTGTTCATATGCACTAAAAAATCCTGTTCCGCACTCACAGGGGCGGTAAATTCATTGGCGGTCGCACTGGATGGTATGCAAAGTGAGAGGCTAATTCCAACCAAACTCAGACTACAAAGAGTGGTAAGGTGCGAAAATATAGATTTTGACGCGTGTGAGACATTGGGTTTTCCTTCAAGATTTAAGGAATGGTATCTAAATGTGGTGAATGAAGGGTCTACAAATTTGAGTGTCAGGCTTTCTTTTTGTGTTTTTATTGGCAAGTATATTTTTATTCTCCGATTTCCCAGTTATTTTCAGTAAAAACCTTGTTTTATATATAAAGGCTTTGGGGGTGTTTTGGGCTTTTTTCGCCCTTTTCCAATATTTACCAGATTTTTACCGTGTTTTTTCATGTCATCGTAATGCTCCACCCATATGTTCAGCGACATCGGGGATGATCTCTGGTAGGGGAAAACCCCAAATTAAAATAGCATACGTGGGAGTTAGTTATGCAAAATTTTGTTACGCGTTTCGTAAAAGACGAGTCTGGTGCAACTGCAATTGAATATGGTTTGATTGCTGCTTTGATCTCAGTTGGTATTATTACCGCTGCTGGTGCTCTTGGCAACAACATCGCCAACAAGTTCAATGATGTTTCTACTAAAGTTGGCGCTGCTTAGGTTTAGCCAACGGACTTTATAAGTTCAAACATTTGAATTATACCCTTGGGTATAATGAGAACCAAAAAGCCGCTCTTCCCGTATTCGGGGAGGGCGGTTTTTGTTTGGGGAGTACGTCCCGTTGATACCAGTATTGCTGTTCATTAAACGGACGTTAACCAAGCAAGTCTACACTCACACTTAATCTTGATGAAACGGGTTTACGCAATTGTTCGAAAACCCATATCTGTGGGGGTATTATGCTCATTTCGCTCGTTATTATTGTTATATTCGCTGGATGTATGTTGGCAGCCAGTTGGAGTGATTTGACCAGTATGACAATCCCAAACTGGATTTCCTTGGTTTTAATTGCTGGGTTTTTAATTGTTACACCGTTTGTTTGGCAGGGCTGGGGAGTATTTGGTACACATATTTTAGTTGGCCTCGCCTGTTTCAGTGCGGGCCTTGCTATGTTTGCACTTGGTTGGATGGGTGGGGGCGACGCTAAATTGTTAGCGGCAACCTCACTTTGGTGGGTTTGGAGCGATTTATTCCAATATTTATTCTATACTACGATAGCTGGTGGTATGTTGGCTCTTTTCCTAATTTTTGGTCGCAAATACATACCTGTAAGCGTCCTCAAAACAGGTTGGGCAAAACGGTTATTAAAGGACGAAAAGAAGATGCCATACGGCTTGGCGTTGGCTTTCGGGGCCTTAGCTGTTCTACCACACAGTCAAATTTACCAACATGCCGTTGGAATACTATAAATTGGGGAAAAATAGCATAAACTGCAAAAAAAAGTCATATAAATTTGAAAAAGTTTACACTTATTAACCATGCCTTATCAAATAGGGCGTTAACCTTTGGCGAATCTATGGACAATTCTGGGCTATTCGGGTCGGATGTGAGGATATATGGACATTAAAAGGCTATTATTGGTTGGCGGGTTGGGCATTGTTGCTGTGATCGGCTATATACAGTTACAAAAAATGACGAAATCCAACGCACCGGTAAAGAGCGTGGCAAAACAGATTGTAAAAGAAATTTCAGTTGTAGAATATGTAGATGTCTTGGTTGCCAAACGGGATATACCGCTTGGCACACGCTTGAACAATAATATGATTACTTGGAAAAAATGGCCAAAAGAGGCGCTTAATAAAAATTTAATCGACAATAGAAGCCAACCCGACGCATTGGTGAAATATGCGGGAGCGGTGTCAAAAACGACTATTTATTCAGGTGAACCTATTTTAAGCCGTAAAGTTGTTCATACGGGTGATCGAGGTCAAATGGCTGCTTTGTTAAAGCCTGGAATGCGCGCTGTTGCCATTCGGATTAACGTTGAAACGGCGGCTGGCGGGTTTATTCAACCGGGTGACCGAGTTGATTTAGTGCTGACAAAAAAGGCACCCGGCGGCGGATTTGGACAGGCTAATTATACGTCAAGAACCATTTTTGAAAATGTCGGGGTGTTGGCAATTGGTAAAGTTTACAACAATACATCTGAAGGCACGGCGTATGTCAGCGGGTCAACAGCCGTGTTGGAATTGTCTCAACAGGACACAGAGAAACTAACAGAAGCTCAGTCTATAGGAAATATTGCGTTGGTTTTACGCGGGATTGATCAGCGTAAGGCAGGGTTCGTACCGAGCGCTTCAACATCGAATAATCAGGGCTCAGGAGACATTGCGGCCGTAACGGTTTACCGAAGAGGTCAATCAAAGCAAGTAGCAATACAAGGACAATAATATGTTAAGACAACATGTATTCATGCTTTCAACCGCCGCTAGTTTGGCGTTCTTGTGTATGGCGCAATCTGCATTTGCAGGGCCGAGATCATATGCAGATGTCAGGTCAACTGCGCAGCAAAGCCAAATGGCTTCACAAAACACCGTCTCAAAATCCATTATCGTCCCTTACGGAAAATCCACGACAATTGATGTACCAAGTGGAATGGCAGAAGTTATTGTTTCAAATCCTGATATTATCGGCGCGCGCGTTCACACAGCTAGCCGCGTCCTCTTGACGGGTAAAAAACCTGGGCAAACCAATGTGTTTTTCTATGGGCATGGTGGACAGGAAATTTTAAATTTGGAAATACGGGTCGAGCGTGATTTGACGGGTTTAAACGCGTTGATTAGGCAGCATGCCCCAGGTAATTCAGTTGAAGTTCAAGCCTATAATAATAATATACTTTTATCGGGCGCTGTCGCAGATGCAGCGACGGCTACGCGGGTTCTCGATTTAGCCAAGCTCTGGCTTAGTGAAAACACAGATGGAGATAGTGCTGGTGAAATCACTAACCTAATGACGGTTACGGGCAATGATATGGTGCAGCTGAAAGTACGTATTATAGAAATGCAGCGCTCAGTTACTAAGCAAATGGGCATAAATTTCAATGCATTAGGGCAAATCGGCGGCGCAAATATAGGCTTGATTAGTAATGCAAGCGTAGGGTCGTCGGCTGGATTTACAGGCAATTTAAATTGGACAAATAGTGCAGGTGGAGCCTTTCGGTCCTTATCAGCAGGGCTAACGGCCCTAGAGAGAGTGGGGTTAGTTCGCACACTTGCAGAACCCGTCTTAACGGCAGTGTCTGGCGAGACTGCGAATTTTCTGGCCGGGGGAGAGTTTCCATTGTTAACAAATGTGTTTGTTGATCAAAATGGTCAAGTTCAACGGGAATTTGAATATAAGCCATTTGGGGTATCATTAGGTTTCACACCAACTGTCCTAAGTGAAGGCCGAATTTCCCTTAATATTTCAACGGAAGTTTCAGAGCCGACAACCGAAGGAGCGTTTGAAACCTCGGGCGGCGCAAATGTGTTGGGCTTACGCGTCCGCCGTGCCAATTCAGTCGTTATCTTGCCAGCAGGAGGCAGTATGGTCATAGCAGGTCTCATACGCGAAGAGAGCAGACAATCCACGCAGGGGCCAACAGGCATAAAGGATATACCAGGACTTGGATCTTTATTCCGCAGTCGGGATGACCAGACAACCGAAACAGAGTTGGTCATTATTGTAACGCCGTATTTGGTGAGCGCTACTCATCCTGACAAATTACAAACCCCGCTTGACGGATTTGTTGCGGCCAATGATCGCCAATCCGTATTGTTGGGACGTTTAAATAAAGTGTACGGCAAAAATGGTAACACTGTTCCTGACGGGATTATGGGCAAGCCATTTGGGCATGTGGTAGAATAGGAGTTGAGATAATGATTACGCCAACATTTAGTACTCTCCGCCAGTATTGCGCGCTCGGTATTTTTGCAGTTTCTCCATTGTTCTTTGGGGCGTGTACAGTTCATCAATCCTCATTTGCGTCAACAAGTTTACGTAATAAAATCACGGTCGCAGAAACTGTCGAACGTATGGAGTTATATCTTGGACAAGATGGGTTAAATTTATCCATGCGTGACCGTGACGCGATGGGCAATTTTTTAAGCCAGTACGCGCAAAGTGGTCAAGGGCCGCTATATTTAAACATACCTAGTAATGCGACTAAAGGTGTAGGGCAGGCTAGGAATTTAGTTGCCAGTCAGCTTGCGTCCATGGGGATAGGGCAAACGCGTATGCAAATGGGGCAATATGCTGCACGGGCAAATACGCCCGCACCCGTTATTGTGTCCTATCGGCGCTTGATGACCCAACCGATAAATTGTCAGCAGGGTGCCAACTTAATACTAACTGGTAATAATCAACCATATGGTAGTTTTGGATGTGCACAAACCGCAAATCTTGCTGCCATGATTGATAATCCGAGACAATTGCTGATGCCTTATGCGCTCGACCATGGTTCAGCGGCTAGAAATGCATTGGTTTTGGGAAAGTATAGAAATAACGAAGCAACGGCAACGCCGAGACCAGCAGATCAGGAAATATCTGCTACAGATTAAGATAAGATGGAGACAATTCACAGCCAAGACGGTGTGAATAAATTTGGAATGAAACTATGAAACAGCCACAACAAACTCCTGTAAGTGCGCCAATGGCATATCCATCACCGACGCCTGTACAGGGGCAGTTTGCGTCACCGCAAATTCCACCGCAATTGGTCGCTTCGCAACAAGCCCCTATGCAAATGCAACAACCACATTATCCTGTACAGCAACCAAATTTACAAGCAGTATATCCGCCAATGGGAGGCGGACAAACCCAGCACCAAATGCCAGTTCCGCCTGTACATATGCAACAACCTGCTCAACACTTACAACAACAAGCACCGATTACCGCTCCCGCTATTGATTCTGTAAAAGAGGGCGGAGAAAAAGCTTTACCGCGTATTGCCATTCACGCCTTTTGTGACCGGGGCGAGACTGCGGGTGCTATACAGGCCATGAGCCAAGATTGGCGCATGGCGAGAACGAATTTAAAAGTCTATATGGGGGGTTTGAATGCGGCCATAGAATATTACCGCAATGAAACCACACCTAGTTTGGTTATGGTGGAGTCTGGTTTGCGTGGCCCAGAATTATTATCGTGGCTTGATGAATTAGCATCTGTCGTTGCTGCTGGGACAAAAGTTGTTCTGATTGGTGCCGTAAATGATATCAGGCTTTACAGAGAATTGATGGATAAGGGGGTGAGTGATTATCTCGTCCCTCCCTTTAACCCACTCGCCCTTATTCGTTCCATAAGCGATCTTTATTCGGACCCAGACAAACCATTTATAGGACGTGTCGTCGCGTTTTACGGCGCAAAAGGCGGGGTTGGGTCTTCAACGCTATCACATAATATTGCATGGGGTCTAGCAAATGAACTTGGGCAAGAAACGGCCCTTGTCGATATGGATAGTTCTTGGGGCACAACGGGGCTTGATTTTAATTATGATAGCACTCAAGGCCTTGAAGAAGCTTTGGCAGATTCAGAGCGGCTGGACGAGACCTTGCTTGATAAAATCATGGTACGCCATACGGACAAATTATCCATCCTGCCAGCATCTGCATCCTTAGGCTCAGCGGCGTCAATATCTACAGAAGCCTACGAAACACTTGTTGACGGGGTCCGGTCACTCTCTCCCCTAACCATATTGGATATGCCGCATGTATGGACGGACTGGACAAAGAAATTATTGATCAGTGCAGATGATGTGGTCATTACGGCTAATCCTGATTTGGCCAATTTGCGAAACACAAAAAACCTTGTGGATTTTCTAAAAGCGGCCCGGCCAAATGATGCGCCGCCTTTATTGGTACTCAATAAAACAGGCGTGCCAAAGACTGCTGAAATACCAGTAA
>JAESQI010000296.1 GCA_016765255.1 Robiginitomaculum sp.
TACACTCGCAAAGAAAAATGGGGGCAATGCTAAATCCGTCAGCATCCATTTAGACAGCACAAAATTTCCACCCCAAATCAGGCAACATAGACTTAACGTAATGAAATCAATAAACCGCATATCCCGCCTTAACGGGTCAATCGAGAGGTGGCTATAAGTTTATTGTAAAAAGACTAAAGCAGGTACGTTTAGGCTATTCTGTATCAACACTCCACCCATCGGGTGTCTCGTGTGCATCAATGATTGGCCCATCATGGGGCTGTTGATTTTTTTCTGGCGTACGCTTGCTTGCTGCCTGCTGCATTTCGTGAAAAGCTTCGAAGTGTTGGCGTGAGGATTTTGGTACGAAGGCGGCCAAAATGGGTTTACCCGTAATTTTCGCCTTCACCCACAAGACAGCAAAAACAACAAAGCCCAGCACTAAAACGCCAAGCACGACAAATAATGCAAATGCAGCTGATGCCGCCAGCATGAAAAAACCTGCGACAGCGGCAACACCTAAAAAGATGATCCGTAACAGAGATTGAATAGGGTTTGGTGGCCCAGAAAGTGTATGTCCTTGTGTCATAGTCTATATGTCGGTGTTTTGTGTGCATTCGTCAAGAGGGCGTGCATGACATTTTTGTTAGTTGATACTCCCTCTTCTACAATTATGCACAATGTCACCCCGCACTTGATGGGGATCTCACGCGACAGAGCAATTGCAGGTTCTCGGTTTAGTACACGTGACAACCGTCGAGATCCCGCATCAAGTGCGGGATGACAGTGGAGTGGTTTCCTCTCTCCGCCGTGCTAATATCTCGGCATAGGCTTTGTTGATCATCGCCATTTTATGAGTAGCAAGCTTTTGTAGCTCGGCGGGTAGCCCCCGTGCCACCAATCTATCGGGATGGTTAGCATTCGCCATTTGGCGGTAAACCCGTTTCAATTCTAAATGTGTAATATCTTCGTCTATCCCTAATATCAAATATGGATCATCAGATGCTCGCCCCAAATGGGCGATACGGATGCGCGAAAATGTACGCTCGTCAAACTTAAAAATACGGCCAGTTGCATCTAAAAAATCCATTTCCGTATCTGTGACAATGCCGTCAGCGAGCGCAATATGAAATAGGCCGTCCAGCACATCTTCCAAAATATCTTTGCGGTGTTTGTATTTCCTATAGACAATTTTTGCATAGGCTTCAAAGCCCAGTGTCGTTTGTGCGGCTAAGTTGAAAAACCGGGCAATGCCGTCTTCGCCTTCTTTCGTGGACTGAAACACATTTTTAAAAGCGCATATCTCGTCGCGGCTAACCACCCCGTCCGCTTTCGCAAGCTTTGCCCCAAGTGCAATCAGCGCCGCCGCGACCCCCGCGTCCCCAACATTTTTGTCAAATGGACTTAATTCTTTACGAGATGGGTCACCAGACGGTGGCCCAAACAACCGCGCCGCAGCGCCCAATATCCTAATGCCAAAATTCATGATCCCCTGTGCATATTGCCACTCGGCTCTTCGGCTTTCCAGTGTTTTCGACAAACCGACGCATAGACGTCTTCGCCGCCTATCACCACTTGTTTACCAGATTTTATGGCCTTCCCATCTGCGTCCAACCTCAAAACCATGCTGGCTTTACTGCCGCACCAACAAATGGTTTTGATCTCGCGCAGACGGTCAGCAATGGCGAGGAGCTCTGCGCTCCCTGCAAAGAGTTCGCCACGAAAGTCCGTGCGCAGTCCATAACAAAGAACGGGAATATCCAAATCATCGGCAACGTCCGAGAGTTGACGCACTTGAATTTGGCTTAGAAATTGCGCTTCATCAATCAAGATACAACTGAGATGCTCGATGTTATGACGCTCGGCAATCATCGTATAAACGTCGTCAGTGCTGGTAAATACATCCGCTTTTTTATCAAGGCCAATGCGCGACGCAATCACACGTTTCCCTGCACGATTATCAAGGGCAGCCGTGAGCAGCATGGTATTCATACCCCGCTCAATATAATTATAACTACCCTGTAAGAGCAATGTAGATTTACCAGCGTTCATTGCAGAATAATTAAAATATAGTTTTGCCACATGTGCTCCCGAAACTGGCTCGTCGAATCTCTTTATCCAGCCTGTTTAACATGTGAGGTCACAAGCGGCTATTTAAATGACATCACCCCGTCATCTAATTTACCCCAGCGAATGGTTTTATAGTCTTTCATATAATTCTCAGGGTTTCGCCATGGTAAATGATCGCCTTGTTTAGGCAGAGCGTCCAATTTTCGTAACAGATATCCAGATTTCAGCCCGACAATTGGCTCTTTAACCATTTCTTTTTCGGGCAAAATAGGCATGGCTGTTTTATATCCATTCTTCTCCAAAAACTGCAAAAGTCGCACAACATACCCACTCGTAAGATCAGCCTTCAATGTCCACGATGCATTGGTATAGCCAAATACGGCGGCAAAATTAGGGACGCCCCCAAACATCATGCCTTTATAATTCACCAAATCGCCAGGGTTAATCTCCCGGCCATCAACACAGGTCTTAACCCCACCAAAAAACTGAACATCAAGCCCCGTTGCAGGGATAATGATATCGGCATCAATACGCTTGCCCGATGACAATAAAACGCCCGTTTTGGTAAATGTCTCAATCGTATCGGTGACAATAGACGCCGAGCCATCTTTGAGGACTTTGAACAAATCCGCATCCGGCACAAGGCAAAGCCGTTGATCCCACGGGTTGTAACTCGGGTTAAAATGCACATCGGCGTCAACATCACTACCTTTAAGTTCATCTTTGGCCATATCGAGTAAAAACTTACGTACATCGTCTGGTTTTTTGCGCGCCCGGTTAAACATGACAATATTGAGCACAACATTCTTCCACCGTGTCAGTTTGAAAGCTGCCCGTGTTGGTAAAATTTTGCGCAATAATTTTGCAATTTTATCAACGGCTGGCCGCGTAAACACAAAGGTCGGCGAACGTTGAAGCATAGTAATATGCGCAGTTTTTTCTGCCATAGACGGGAGTATCGTAATGGCCGTAGCGCCACTCCCGATTACGAGGACGTTCTTATCTTTATAATTCAAATCATCAGGCCAGAATTGTGGATGCACAACTTCGCCTTGGTAGTCGTCAAAATTTTTGAACTCGGGCACATAACTCTTCTCATAATTATAATAGCCCATACACGAGAGCAAAAAGTTGCAACTCATTTGAAAACGCTCATCTGTATGAGTGCGAATGATATCAACAATCCAACGGCTTTGCTCGCTGTCCCAACTGACCTGTTCGACTTTATGGCCATAACGAATTTTCTCAGCCACGCCGTATTGCTGCGATGTTTCTTTGAGATAATTTAATATCGACTCTGCGCTGGCAATGTCTTTGCCTTCTGTCCAAGGTTTGAATGCATAACCAAATGTGTACATATCAGAATCCGAGCGAACACCCGGATATTTAAATAAATCCCACGTCCCACCAAGTTTGTCACGCCCTTCCAAAATGGCGAAA
>JAESQI010000297.1 GCA_016765255.1 Robiginitomaculum sp.
CTCCTTTCAATACCCGCTCGAAATTCCGGGTGTGCCGACCATGCACTTCTTGCGCACGGCCTTAAACGCCCAAAGAAAAGCGCGGGGGGAAGACATTATGACGGCGCCAGAATTTCTTAAAAAGGCACGCGAAATTGCCAAATCTCTCAAGATAAAACCGGATATGCTCAAACGTTCTCTCAATGTTGGATTTTCTGGCGGTGAGAAAAAACGTATGGAAATTTTTCAAATGATGATGTTAGAGCCTAAATTTATTATCATGGACGAGACCGATAGTGGCCTTGATGTAGACGCGCTTCGTATTGTCGCGGACGGGGTCAATGCCTTGCGTTCGCCGACACGGGGCATGCTGATCATCACCCATTACCAACGCTTGCTCGACTATATTGTGCCAGACCGTGTGCATGTTTTGTCGGCAGGTAAAATTGTCGCCAGCGGCGACGCCGACTTTGCCAAACGTCTCGAAAAAGAAGGCTATGATCAATATGCCGCGTAATTGTTTTATATTTCTGACAGAGGGGGTGTGTCGTGATGGATAAATCCCTCCTAGATACTCTGCCCCACCGCCGTATGGAGGCGTGGAAGTGGACAGATGTGCGCCGCGAACTTGGAGACGAACATGTGTCGGGGTTTTCGCAAATTTGCGTACCAAACATTGTTGTACCCAAAGGCATAGCGGTTACACAGGCAACATATGTGCCTATTACCACGCCCATGTCTGCGTTAGCGGCCAGATTTGTGGATAAATGCACAATTATTTCTGTGCCCGAGAATTATAAATCAGGTGAAAGTATACGCATTGACGTCCTTGAAAATGGCCATGCTAGTATCGTGTTTAAAATTGCCAAAGGCGCAGAAATTATTGTTGAGGAAATTCACAAAACTGACACACCAAGTTTTATCAATTTGGAATTCGTTTTTGAACTGGCCCAAGGGGCAAAACTCACCCGCCAAATTTCGCACCATGACCATGCAGACACAACGCGTATCTGCACCGCTCATATCAATACGTGGGCGGATGTTTCCATCACCCAACACGCCCTAAGTTTTGGCGGCGGGCTTGCCAGATTTGAAACAAGGATTGCCAGTCTTGGAGAGAATTTAAAAGCGGAAATTAACGGTGCTTATCTACTTAAGGACAAACGTCATTGTGACATGACAAGCTATATTGATTTGGGTGCACCAAACGCCCATATCCGCCAAAGTGTAAAAGGGGTTGTAACGGACAAAGCTCGCGGGGTTTTTCAAGGAAAATTTCATGTGCGCCGCCCCGCCCAACACACTGACGCCGAGATGCGTCACGACGCGATAATGCTCTCGGACACTTGCGAAATTCGGGCCAAGCCAGAGCTAGAAATATACGCTGATGATGTGGCTTGTGCGCACGGAGATACGGTCGGGGCCCTCGATGAAAGCGCGTTGTTTTACATGCGCTCACGCGGTATTCCGTTAAAACAATCTCGCGCACTTCTCACGCAAGCTTTTGTGTCTCAAGCTTTTGAAAACATGGATGATAATGCTGAATTTACCAAGCAAGTGTCGAACTGGTTGGAGCAAAATGCATGAGTTTTGATGTGCAACAAATCAGGGAAGAATTCCCAATTTTGGCCCGCGAAATCCACGGTAAGCCACTCGCTTATCTGGACAATGCGGCCAGTGCGCAAAAACCACTTGCCGTCACCAATGCTATGAAAGAATGCTTCGAGCATTCTTACGCCAATGTGCATAGAGGCCTGCACACTATGGCCAATGAAACCACTGAGAAGTTCGAGGCGGCAAGAGATGTGGTTGCCAAGTTTTTAGGGGCGGCGGAGGTGAACGAAATCGTCTTTACCAAGGGCGCAACCGAAGCTCTCAATCTTATTGCTTACGGCTTGATGGACGAGATCGGCGAGGGCGACGAGATTATTCTGACCAAGATGGAGCACCACTCAAATATTGTCCCGTGGCATTTTCTGCGCGAACGGTTCGGCGTTGTGATCAAATGGGTGCCTGTATTAGAAGACGGCACACTTGATCTGGACGCTTATAAATCCTTATTTACCAAGCGGACGAAACTCGTTTCCGTTGTTCATATGAGCAATGTGCTGGGTACAATAAACCCAGTTAAAGACATGGGAAAAATCGCTCATGAACACGACTGCATTTTCGTGGTGGATGGCACGCAGGCGGCTGTGCATTTCCCCGTAGATGTTTTGGATATCGACGCTGATTTTTACGCTATGACCGGGCATAAATTATACGGCCCAACAGGGATTGGCGCACTATACGGAAAGCGGGAATGGCTTGAAAAACTGCGCCCATTCCAAGGCGGCGGCGAGATGATTGAAGATGTGTTTGAAGACCGCATAACTTACGCCGATATCCCTCATAAATTCGAGGCGGGAACACCGCCTATTATCGAGGCAATAGGGTTAGGGGCTGCGATAAATTGGATCAGCAGTTTTGACCGAGCAGAAATTGAAGCCCACGAAATGTCGCTTTATAACCATGCATTGGACGGTTTGCGAGAGGTGAATGCCTTTCGTCTTATTGGCGACGCGCCTCACAAAGGCGCGGTGTTATCCTTCACACTTGAAGGCGCCCACGCCCATGATATCGCGCAAATTCTGGATCGGTACGGCATTGCTATTCGGGCAGGCCAGCATTGCACGCAGCCTTTAATGGAAAGTTTTGGGGTTCATTCTACGGCGCGAGCCAGTTTTGGAATATATAATACAATCGACGAAGTTGACCGCTTAATCGCGGGTGTAAAAAAGGCCCGCACCTTTCTTTCTTAAATTTGGTGCTTATATGAGTAGTGATATGACAACAGAAACAAAACGAGACGTAATTGATGTAGCCCCGATTAGTGACAGACCAAAACCGTCTGACACCGAGATTGAGCGGGTAACCGCCGAGGTTATCACGCAAATTAAAACTGTGTTTGACCCAGAAATTCCCGTCGACATTTATGAACTCGGGCTGATTTATAAGGTCGCACTCGAAGATGACTGGACGTTAAAAGTCGATATGACGCTTACGGCTCCTGGGTGTCCAGTGGCAGGCGAAATGCCGGTTTGGGTGCAAGAAGCTTGCATCATGATTGACGGGGTGGATAAGGTTGAAGTGGATATGGTGTTTGATCCCCCGTGGACACCTGACCTGATGAGCGATGAGGCTCGCCTTGAACTGAACATGTTTTAGGTTTAGTCATTAGGCGATGAGAGAGCTTTGCTAACGACAGGGCAAGAGGCGCTGAGAGAGCTTTGCGAACGACAGGGAATATATAAAAGGAAATATAATGGCACGAGCAATACCAAAATTAGTCACTTTAACCGACGCGGCGGCTGACCGGGTGCGCGAAATACTTTCTGAGCGCGAGCAAGGATATTTGCGGGTTGGTGTTAAGAACGGCGGCTGTGCTGGTATGGAATACCTCATGGAATATGTCGACGAAATTGGGAAGTTTGACGAAGTGGTTGAGGATAAAGACGTGCAAATCGTGGTTGATTCTAAGGCGGTTTTATTTCTACTTGGGTCTATCGTTGACTACGAAACGGAAATCCTACATTCCAAATTCGTGTTTAGAAACCCTAACCAGACAGACGCTTGCGGATGCGGGGAAAGTGTCACCATCGTCCCGATTGAAGTGGCGGACGCTTAATTAAACACATTTCATACACACCCTGTGTAGGCATCATGGTTACGACAAGTGATGAATATGCTCGCAGCGCGGACATACGCCACGGGGACGGGTATGGCGAAGGAAATGGGAAATAGATCATGAAACTCATACTCTCAAAAACATCGCCCTATGCAAGAAAAGCCCGCATTCTTATTCTTGAAAAAGGACTGGATGTTGAAGAAATAGATACAGTTCCATTTGACGACGATGCTGTACTCCATGACGCTAACCCACTCGGCAAAGTTCCTGCATTACTGAGGAGTGGAAAATCCACCCTATATGACAGCCCTGTGATTTGTGAATATTTGGATGGTTTAGGAAAATCTTGGCTGCCAAAAGGGGAGGTGGAGTATCGTCAAAAAACACTTCACGCACTTGGTGATGGGATTATTGACGCCATCTTTGCCTTTCGCATGGAGCGGATACGTCCGCCCGAACAATGGTGGGATTTTTGGGCTATGCGCCAAGAAAACGCGACGGTTAGGGCTTTGCAACATTTGGAAAACATAGTGGATGAATTAGGCGCGCCGTGGGAATACGGCAATCTCTCAATTGCTTGCGGGCTTGGCTATGTTGATTTTCGGGCGGCAGATATGGCTTGGCGAGACCATATGCCAAAACTTGCCAAATGGTTTGAAACGTTTGAGGCACAAAAATCATTCAAAGATACTGCCCCGCCAAAATAAATTTTCCTAAGGTTTGTTTAAATAAAACAACTCCTCGACTTTAACGTCCAGAGCCTTTGCCAATTTAAGGGCAAGAACAGTTGTCGGAATAAACACATTGTTCTCAACCGTATTTATAGTTTTTCGGGTCACAGATACTTTGGCCGCTAATTCTGCTTGGGTGAGATTGTGACGGGCGCGCAATTCTTTGAGGTGATTACCCAGAGAGGATTGGGTTTTAACCATTATCGCGCTCCAGCCAGACAAAGTATAAAATAGGGAGAACTATCCCGATAATAAAGAAACTATGAATAACAATATCTGCGTTGAGGGCTGGAAAAGAAGTCTGCGCCAAAATGGCATTAACCGCAAATAATAAACTGATTACACCCATGAGGAGGACATAACCGAAAGTATAAGCTTTTCTTCTATTCAGGCAGGTCAGCTCGTCATTGAGAGCTTCCATTTCGGGTTTGGCTTTGCGGGAAAAGTGAATAAACCCAAATGAACAAGCGGCCCACTGAAATGCACCTGCGAGTGTCATGGCGAGTGCAATGGCATTGGCGGTATCATCATTCGGGGCTATTTTAGTGAGTAATTGCCCGCCTTGCCAGAGTGCAAACCCGAGGGCTGCCATGAGCAGTAGTTTTTGTCTTTGCATAATTAGTTTATCAATAAGGGCCATAACACTCTCCATGTAACGTTTAAGTTACTAGTTACATATAGGTTACATTAAATAACGTTAAGGTGATATTGTAAAATTTAATAAACCAGTACTTAACATACTGTATTTATGTGATTATTTTTTTACAGGGCTGTCGAAAAATGCAGGCATAGAATCCCCGAAACCGCTTTTATCATTGGTGGGCATTGCATTACGGCTATATTTTCCTTTTGGGGATTGATTGGGTTTACCCTGTGGTTTGCTTTGCGGTTGACCCTGATGATTATCTTGAGATTTGCCCTGTGGTTTTTGTTGAGGCTTTTGTTGCGGCTTATCTTGGGATTTATTTTCAAACTTCTGGGGAGCAGAAGGGGCTTTATCTGACTTGTTATCTGATTTGTGATCTGGTTTTGCAGAGTGTTCAGATCTATTCTTTGGCCCCCTATCTCTATTTTTATCTCTACCGCGTCCTTTATGATTGCTACGGGGTTTCCCGCGTCCACGTTCATTTCCGCGCCTTGAACTCCCAGTTGGAAAATCTGCGATCCCTTCGATTTTGTATTCATCTATGGATTTGACAGTAATGAGTTTCAAGATTTCAGCGTAATATTTATCATCGGACGGGGCGACGAACATAACCGTTTCCCCCTTACGACCTGCCCGACCTGTACGGCCAATTCTGTGGACATAATCTTCGCTGTGGCTGGGCACGTCAAAATTAAACACATGGCTAACATCGGGCACGTCAAGTCCACGAGCGGCAACGTCTGAAGCGATTAAGAACTGAATTTTGCCGCTTTTGAAATCTTCCAAAGTTTGCATACGCACACTTTGGGCGAGGTCACCATGAATAGGGGCAGCGTTATGACCATGTGTGGCAAGGGATTTTGCCACAATATCCACATCGCGTTTGCGGTTGCAAAATACAATCCCGTTTTTCACGTCCAGATTATCAATTGCGTATCTAAGAGCTGTGCGTTTTTGCTTGCTATCATTGGTAGGCATTCTGACGATCAATTGTTTGACCGTTTTGGCTGTCATATTTTTACGCGCAATTTGCACATGATGCGGCTGGTGCAGAAATTGATCAACAAGACGTTTGATCTCGTCGGGCATTGTGGCCGAGAAAAACAAAACTTGGCGCGTGAATGGAGTCAGTTTGAAAATACGTTCAATATCAGGGATAAAACCCATATCGAGCATACGGTC
>JAESQI010000298.1 GCA_016765255.1 Robiginitomaculum sp.
AACGGCTTGCCTAGCCGAAGCCTTGGCAAAGCAATGCAAATTGGGTTGGCAGTCGGAAATTTGCGACAAAAATGGTGGGTGATAACGGGTTCGAACCGCTGACCCTCTCGGTGTAAACGAGATGCTCTACCAGCTGAGCTAATCACCCACTTTATTTTCGCAGACCTTCTTTATTGTCTTAGTGAGCCGTTAGCCCACCTTGGTCGTTTGAACCACTGCGACTTAGAATCCCAGACAGTTCGGCCTCGTCTTTAGCTGTCCATTTGATCGGTGTCAAAGGTTTCGTGAGCGCATTTGATAAAACTTCATCAACAGTGCCCACTGGAATGATTTCTAGGCCTGATTTTACGTTTTCGGGCACGTCTACGAGGTCTTTTGCATTTTCTTTCGGTATTAAAACAGTTTTCACACCGCCGCGAAGAGCCGCTAAAAGTTTTTCCTTCAAACCGCCAATCGGCAAAACTCGTCCCCGTAGGGTAGTCTCGCCCGTCATAGCAATATCTTTGCGTACTTCTATGCCCGTTAGAACCGATACCATAGCTGTAACCATACCAACACCCGCAGAGGGGCCGTCTTTTGGCGTAGCGCCCTCGGGCACATGTAAATGAATATCCGTGTTCCTAAATTTACGCGGACTGATTCCAAATTCAGGCGCACGAGCTTGAATATAGGAATTGGCCGCAGAAATTGATTCCTTCATCACATCCTTTAAATTCCCGGTCACCGTGACCTTGCCCTTACCAGACATGGTGACAGCCTCAATGGTGAGAATGTCACCACCAGCCTGTGTCCAAGCGAGACCTGTAACAATCCCCACTTGATCTACTTCATCTGTTTCCCCGAAGTGGAATTTTTTCACGCCGAGAAAGTCGCCAATATTATCAGAACTTATGGTCAAAGTTTTCACGTCACCTGTGACAATTTCCGTCACTGTTTTTCGGGCGAGCTTTGCCAGTTCGCGCTCTAAACTTCTCACGCCAGCTTCTCTGGTGTAATAGCGGATGATATCGCGTACTGTTTCGGTTTTTATTTCAAGTTCTCCAACGCGCAAACCATGATCTTCGATTTGTTTTGGTATGAGATAACGCTCTGCAATTTCAATTTTTTCGTCTTCCGTATAGCCGGGAATACGGATAATTTCCATACGGTCAAGGAGTGGGCTCGGAATATCAAGCGAGTTCGCGGTCGTAATAAACATCACATCGGACAAATCGTAATCAACTTCGAGATAGTGATCATTAAAATTAGAATTTTGTTCTGGGTCTAAAACCTCAAGCAGAGCAGATGACGGATCACCGCGCATATCGGATCCCATTTTATCTATTTCATCGAGCAAAAACAATGGGTTGGAGAATTTCGCCTTTTTCATAGACTGGATGATGCGCCCTGGCATAGAGCCAATATATGTACGGCGATGCCCACGTATTTCAGACTCGTCACGCACCCCGCCGAGGGAAACACGCACAAATTCACGGCCCGTTGCACTGGCAATCGACCGACCAAGCGAGGTTTTGCCTACGCCTGGAGGCCCGACCAAGCACAGGATAGGCCCTTTGAGTTTTTTTGTCCGCGTTTGCACGGCCAAATGTTCGATAATCCGTTCTTTAACTTTTTCCAGACCATAATGATCACGATCAAGAATGGCCTGCGCCTCTTTTAAATCTTTACGCACCCGTTTTTTCTTGCCCCACGGCACAGATAGGAGCCAATCCAGATAATTGCGCGACACATTGGCTTCTGCCGACATCGGGCTCATTTGACTAAGTTTTTTAATTTCGGATTCGGCTTTTTTTCGAGCCTCTTTAGTAAATTTTGTCGCCTTTACCTTCTCGGCAAGTTCGCCAAGTTCATCATTACCACTGTCCCCATCACCAAGTTCAGATTGGATAGCTTTCATTTGCTCGTTTAAATAATAGTCGCGTTGGGTTTTTTCCATTTGCCGTTTCACGCGCCGACGAATTTTCTTTTCAACGCGCAAGACACTCAACTCACCTTCAAGTAAAGCAAATAAAGTCTTGAGGCGGGCGACAACACTCGTCTCGGCTAGGAGTTTTTGTTTTTGCTTGATTTTAGCATTTATCTGCACAGATATTGTATCTGTGAGTTGAGCTGCGTCCTTTGTATCTGCGATGGCGGTTACAATGTCTTCTGCAATTTTGTTGTTTAATTTTGCGTACTTTTTGAATTGACTAAAGACACTTTCATGCAAGACTTCAAGTTCAGCACTGTCTGTGTCTGTATTTTCAACTGTTTCAACTTGGGCTTCATAATAATCTTTGCTATCGCTCAACTTTTTCGCGACAGCCCGTGCCTCGCCTTCAACAAGAATACGCACAGTCCCGTCTGGCAATTTTAACAGTTGCAAGATGGTGGCTATACAGCCTTTTTTATGAATATCGTCCAGAGTTGGGTCTTCTATAGAGGCATCTTTTTGCGTTAAAAGCAGGATTTTTTTATCCGCCTTCATCACCTCTTCAAGGGCATTAATCGACTTATCACGCCCGACAAATAGCGGAACAACCATATGAGGGAACACAACAATGTCCCGTAAGGGTAAAATGGGTAGACTTTGTATTTTTTGCATCGTCAAGCATCTCTATTTTACGCCGAAATTTCGGCTTTGTGATTTTTTGCCTTCGCCACTTCTGTGCGTCTTGTTTATGATAAGATGGGTATATCTACAAAAATATCAAGCGAGTTCACTGTCGTTAGGATGCTTTTACTGCCTTTTTTTGCTTTTTCGCATAAATCAGCAATGGCTTGGCGCTTCCGTTGACAACTTCACCATTGATAACGACTTCTTCAACACCTTCATAACTTGGCAAATCGTACATAGTGTCGAGCAAAATACTTTCCATGATCGAGCGCAAGCCCCGCGCACCCGTTTTTCGAGCAATGGCTTTTTTGGCGATTGCTTTAAGAGCCGCTTCATTAAAGCTCAAACGAATGTTTTCCATATCAAAGAGCAACTGATATTGCTTTACGAGCGCATTTTTTGGTTGGCTTAAAATTGTAACGAGTGCCTCTTCATCCAGATCTGTCAAAGTCGCAATGACAGGCAAGCGTCCGACAAATTCAGGGATCAGCCCAAATTTTACCAAATCTTCAGGCTCGACACCTTGCAAAATTTCGCCGGTTAAACGCTCTTCTACATCTTTGATTTCGCCGCCAAACCCGATACTGGCCTTGCTACCACGGCTTTCGATTAGTTTTTCAAGGCCCGAAAAGGCCCCGCCGACTACGAATAAAATATTTGTGGTGTCAACTTGCAAAAATTCTTGTTGTGGATGTTTGCGGCCACCTTGCGGCGGTACAGAAGCCACTGTGCCTTCCATAATTTTGAGCAAGGCTTGTTGCACGCCCCCGCCCGATACATCACGGGTTATCGACGGGTTATCTGACTTGCGGCTAATTTTATCGACTTCATCGATGTAAACAATGCCACGTTCGGCGCGCTCGACATTATAATCTGCCGC
>JAESQI010000299.1 GCA_016765255.1 Robiginitomaculum sp.
ACAGTAACCGAATTATCCCCACTTTACCCAACTAACTTATCCACGCCATCCGCACTTGACCTATATTGGACTCGTCTCCCTACCAATGGCATCAATTGCGCGTTGAGTTGAGGTGGGGGGAGGTGTCAGCGTATGTATGTTGGAGAGTTACGTGCCAGTATACTTACGTCGCGGCGTGTGCTCAGAGGGCCGTTGCGGGAGGTTTGTAAAGTTAGACAAGCTTCTGAACGTATAAAAAATGACATCCCCGCGTGGCCTTGGCCTTCGCGAAACATTTCTTCTACCCCCACGGTATCCGGCAGAGTTCGGAGCCACGCGGACATTGCCTTGCTCAAAGGTGAGAGAGTACAGCAACCGAGCGGTCTAATCGACGCGCCGCCTATTTGCATGTCCGCACCAACACATTATCGCCGCTTCGCGTCGGCATTTACTTCTTCGCTATAGGGTGTCCCCCAGACACCCTATTTATGTAATGGCGCGGTGCGCCCTTACATAACCGCTTCGAAGCCTATCTCAATACGGGGCGGTTGGACGCGCTTGTTGTCAGTGGGGCGAATTATGATGGGGGGGGGCGAAAGTTGTTGTTAATAATTTCACCCGCACGTCCAGCTATCAATACGGCAAAACCGGTCATCTCCTCGCAGAAAACCTCACCGAATTTACCTCTATCACCTATAGCAACACCAATAATTTCTCATATTACAAGTCTGAGTGGTTTGACGAGGTGGAGTTTGACCAAGTCTTTATTGGTGTTAGTTCGTCCAGCAAACCAAGAATTGTCAGGCGCGGCGCAAAGTTTTCACTCCTTTATTTTGGATAACAAGCAAAGCCTTATCCCGAAATCGGATTAAGCCTTTAAGAATTTTTTTGCGTGTTCTAAATCTTGCGCCGTATTGATATTAAAAAATGGGTCAAAACCGTTATGGTTGATAAACTCAACATTTTCACATACATAGGCGTGTATAAACACACCAACTTTTGGGTTTTTTGATGTGCATAAAAATTCTCTCAAAACCGAGCTTAACTCCACTGGCCACAAGGCGCTAACCCGATGTTGCCGACCGTCACTTTGTGCAATCGCAATTGTATTGACAGGTGTTTGCGCAAGCGCTTCGCCCCAGTTGCTAGGAATAAATGGTGTATCTGCGGGTGAGGTCAATACTCGCGCAAACCCAAGGTTTTCCGCCCATTCCATTGCAGATAAAATGCCCGATAATGGGCCCATATCAGGGTGTTCATCACTTAAATTAGCGCCAGAAAAATTGGGTATATCCCCACGGAAATTTGCCAAAGCCAAATGTGAACATTGAGGGGAAACTCGGTTTATCACATGTTCTAAAACAGGTTGCCCGCCTAAGTCGGCCATGGTTTTATCACGACCAAACCGCCGTGAGCGCCCACCGCACAAAATCACACATGGGGATTTTTCGGCGTTTATGGATTGAATATTCATATTCTTAAAAAGGTTTCGTCATCAATATTTCAACCAAATCACCCCTCGTTAAGGCTGGGGTATTTGGCCTGCGCACTAACAAACAATTACAGTTTACAAAAGGCGTAATCAGAGAACTATCTTGGCGCGGTGACGGCGTGACCCACACTTTGCCATTGCTATCAATATTTACAGACGCTCTTACATATTCGCTACGCCAAGTGTTAGCGGGCATATCAATATTTAGATGTGCAGTAATTTTATTATGGGCCGTATCAGCCCGCCCCGTCAGGGCAAATAGTAACGGCTTTAAAAATACATGCGCTGTGACGAGAGCAGAGGCAGGATTGCCGGGCAATCCCAAAACATATTGAGACGCCAGCTTACCAAACCAAACTGGCTTGCCAGGTTTAACGGCGACTTTGGCAAATTTTTTCTCAAAACCCAATGCTTCAAATACGCCCCGCATATAATCCCTATCCCCAACCGATGCCCCGCCTATTGGTAAAAGAATATCCACGTCTGAACATTTCTCGATACAGGCTTGAATGGCTTTTGGTTCATCCTTACAAATATCAATAAACAGAGCCTCCCCGCCCCATTGCTTGATTAAGGGGGCGAGACCATAAGGATTGGAGCTAACGACTTGTCCTGCTTTTGCATACCCCGGCTCGCTCAATTCGTCGCCATTGGCAATCATTGCAATTTTAGGTCGTTTATATACCCTGACTTGGTTATGATTTGCGGCGGATAATAAAGCGATGGAATAAGCGTCAAGATGTGCACCCTTATTTAAAATTAAATCGCCCTGATTAAAATCTATGCCTTTTTTTCGAATATGCGCGGCTGGGCTCACGGGTTCGGACAGTGTTATAACATCGCCGTCCGCTTGAACATTTTCTTGAATGATCACATGATTGGCTCCTTCGGGGATCGCGCCGCCCGTAAAGATACGCACACAATTTCCGCTCTCAACCTTACCCTGAAATGCATCTCCCGCTGGGGCTTCACCAATTAGGTTAAATACGCTGCCTTTCGTGTGGTGCTCTTCACGCAAAATAGCATATCCATCCATTGCAGAGGCGTCATTTGGCGGCAGGCTAAGCTTTGCCCGCATATCTGTTGCCAGAACTCGCCCAATTGCGCCCCGTAAATTTATGTGTTCTTGATCTAAAAGTTGGGCAGTATCCGCGATGATTTCGTGTGCCCTGACGACAGAGATTAAATTAGCCACAAGATTACCCGCCACCAGATTTTTTATAGTGGCCAGATTTACCGCCCGATTTTTCAATCAATTCCACGGCTTCTATCACCATGGATTTGTCGGCGGCTTTCAGCATATCATAAATGGTTAGGCAGGCCGTAGAAACTGCAGTTAAAGCTTCCATTTCCACACCTGTTTGCCCCGTGGTTTTGACTTGAGCCCTAACCACTAAACCCGGCAGTGCCTCATCCATATCAATATCAATTTTTACACCTGTAATCGGCAAAGGATGACAAAGCGGTATTAAATCCGATGTGCGTTTAGCCCCTAAAATTCCAGCGATTTCTGCAATCGTAATCACATCCCCTTTTTTAACCATTGCCGAGCCGACTAGGGCAAGCGTCTCTTTTTTCATGCGTACACGCCCCGCCGCAATAGCAACACGGCTTGTCTGCGGCTTGGCAGATATATCGACCATATTCACACGACCATCTTCGTCTATATGAGTAAGTTTTTCGCGCATTTACAATTCCGTGTCATTTAGGGGCTCTTGCCCTTAAATGACACGGTTTTGATATACTGTCTAGCAATAGGGTTTATTGAATTGGAAAGCCAATACCGTCATAAAACCCGTCGAGGGACACCCTCCAGAAATAACCAATGGTCGTCAATAACTTCTATGTGAACGCGCCCTTGCAAACTGAGGTGCTCCCTAATATTAGGACAGTGCCTTAAGCTACTTTTCAATTCATAAAATATATTTTACTAAGAAAAGCAAGTGGAAATTGTTTTTAATACAATGACACTTCGGTGGCATAGATCATCAGGTGCTCAGGTCATCACCACCCGAGTTCCGTTCATGACAAAATTGGTTCGTTTATTGATCTATAATTATAGCAAGCTGATAAGTACGAAATGACCAAATATCAGAATATTAGCGCCGGGCTTTACGGGCTGCATATTTGGCGTCGCGTCGGGCTTTTTGAGCCGCAACAAGTTTTTCTTTCGCCAATTTGTCAGACTTTTCTTTAGCTATTTTTTCAAGAATTTCTTTTTCGGCCTTGGCTATGCGTTCAGCCTCGGCTTGTTTCTTGCGAGCATCACGAACTTTATTGCGCTCAATGCGCTCCGCTGCCTGTTTGGCCTTTAGCACTGGGTCGATTTGCTTGGCTTTCGCCCGTTTTAATAACTCCAGTTTTGCTTTTTTTTGTTCTGCAATCCGGTCGCCAAAATTGCTGCCCTTAAAACTCATATACTTGCCTTGATCCTAAAATAATAATCCAGAGGCTATTTCGCCTATTTTTACTATAATTTCAAGCCCGATTTTATATTTTAGCACAATCATCAATTATCTCATAATTAAGAATAATTCTTACTTGCAATAATGTTTTTACTGTATATACAAGATTTTAAATGAGAATCATTCTTATTAACAAGCTGATATGAAAAAGGGAAAATCACATAATGTGCCAACCAATTGCCCATCGAAATTTAGTTGACTGGTTGCGTACACAAAAAAAAGTTATCGCGTTTTGGCGAGATACCGTATCGGCAATACCTAACACCGAAATAGATCTCATCGAAAGTCTCGAAATCCACCATAATTGGTTGGCAAAGGAGTTGATCCGCCTAACCAATCACTTGGATGAAAAGATGCGTAGATGACAAAGCTACACTGTGTCATTGCCCTTCTTTACGCCAGTGTAGCAAATTTCAAAATACTAAAACTATCAATTTACAATTATAAAATAGAAAGACACGAATATGACTATACGAAATAACATGCTTATTGGCACAGCCTTAAGCGGCATCATTATGTCACTAGCGACATCAGCGTCAGCACAATCAACCCCTAGCATGTCCGAAATGTGGAAAATGCTGCAGGCTCAACAAGCCAAGATTGATAACCTTGAAACCGAACTGGCACAAGCCCAAGTGGAAACCATTGAAGTTAAAAAATCGGTCAATAGTGTCGCAGACGCCATCGAAACTATACCAAGTGGTGGGCTTGGCGGTCGTACCCAAATTGGCGGCTACGGCGAATTACATTATGAAGGCGGTGCTAAGGATCAAATTGACATCCACCGCTTTGTTTTGTTTTTTGGTCATGATTTTACCGACAATATTCGCTTCTTCTCGGAACTAGAAGTCGAGCATGCCATTGCAGGCGAAGGCAAAGTTGGTGAGGTTGAGTTAGAGCAAATGTATCTCGAAATGGACATTGGCGAAAGCACGCAGATTTACGGCGGGGTGCATCTTGTACCCGTTGGCATCATCAACGAAACTCATGAACCCACTACATTTTTTGGCGTTGAGCGCAATGCGGTTGAGAAAAATATTATTCCAGCCACATGGTGGGAAGGCGGTATTGGTCTGCACGGCAATGTCGGGTCTACCGGCTTTTCCTATGACGCTATGGTCTCGTCTGGCCTGGACTTAAACACGGGCAATGGATATAAAATCCGCTCTGGTCGTCAAAAAGTCGGCAAAGCCAAATTTAATTCCCAAGCTTATACGGGGCGCGTACAATATACGGGTTTACCAGGCGTCACTCTCGCGTCCTCCATGTATTACCAACCAGACGTCACTCAAAGTGCTGGGGACAGTATTTCAGGTCAAGATGTGAGTGCATTCTTGTGGGAATCCCATATTCAAGCAAAATTTAATGGTTTCGGCCTCAACGCTCTTTACGCAAATTGGTCACTCGACGGCGCAGATGTTGACGCGTCGGGACGGGACAAGCAAAACGGGTTTTATATCGAACCATCTTACACATTCGATATGTCTTTGGGGTATTTGGAGGGCGCGAAACTTGGAGTGTTTTACCGCTATTCGGATTGGGATAATAATAACGGCATTGCCAATAATTCGGGCACGCACCGCAGCGTATTCGGGGTCAATTTTTGGCCCATTGATGAAGTGGTTTTGAAAATGGACTATATCATTGAAGACAAAGAAAGCGGTGGCCCGTCTAAAAACTCTATGAATTTAGGTATTGGCTATCAGTTCTAAAGCGTGTAGAAAGCGCTTATGAGAATGAGTTGCAACATATTGTCGATCTGGAAGCCCGCATTATTCGTGTGGGCTTTCCTTGTTTTCTCACCACAAGCACATGCTGCTGACGCCCCTGATGTTAAGCAAGATTTTATCAGCAATGTGTTTTCTGATACGCCCCCTATGTCTCAAACTCTTTGGCTGAACCGTGCCCAGAAAAAAGATGCAAAAAAAATCTTGCGTCATGATTATGGGGCATTGCGGGTGCGCTATTGGAAAGACGAAGAGCGCACGGTTTGGGTCTTAGACGAAATCGGGAAATACAAACCCATTACCGTTGGTTTGGTTATCAATGATGGTTCTATCGAGAAACTCTCCGTACTTGCTTACCGCGAAAGCCATGGCTGGGAAGTCAAACATGATTTTTTCACGCACCAATTTATCGGAGCAAAGTTATCACCAAATTGGAAAATGGATCAAGGTATTGACGGGATTTCAGGCGCAACATTATCGGTACGTGCCCTTAAAAAACTGGCCCGTTTAGCGCTCTATTTCGACCAAGAAGTGAACGGCAAGCCGTGAATAGAACTTTGTTTCGCTGGCATCGCCGTATCGGCATAACCTCCGCCCTGTTTGTACTTGTGCTGGCGGTTACTGGTTTGTTGTTACTCCTCTCTTCCCCCCTAAAATTAGACACAAAAAAAATTCGTGGTGGGTGGATTGCCAATGCTTATCACCTTGCCCCGCAAACTGAGCCAATTGGTGTAGAGATAGGCAGCGGCGTCTGGATCGTCTCGATTGATAATCTAGTATATATAGACAAAGCTCCGCCTATAATTTTATCGTCCCCTCTGTTGGCCGTAGCAAAACAAGAGAGCATGTTTGAACTCGTCACACACAATGAATTGATTGTGGTTCTACCAGATGGCCAAATCGTAGAACGCCTGACGAGAAACAGCGAGGCTCCGATTAACGGCTTAAAACCTTCGCAACTACCAGCCAATATATTGGCCCAAACTTTAAGACGTTATAGCGGAGAAGGCTTGCCTGCCTCGCGTGTACTACTTGATATTCATACGGGGAGAATCTTTGGGAAACTTGGCCCGTGGATCATGGGCCTTTCCAGCCTGTTATTGATTGCATTGTCCCTAAGCGGTATTTTTATGTGGAGCACAGCTGGTAAACGCCGCCGCCGACGTGAACGTCTCGAAAAGCAAGCCTCTAAGAGGGCTGACCAATCCGAATAATATCACCGTTTTCGCGCACAAGAAGAATATATTTAGCCCCTGTATCTCGCCAGTTTTTTCCTATCCCGTCTTCGTCCATTAAGGTATACGCAGTCGCGAGAGCATCGGCTATAGCGGCCCGTTCATGTACAACACTCGCACTGATAAATTGTGGCTTTTTATGACCCGTGCGCGGGGAAAATATATGGCTAAGATGTTCGCCGAGATACCCGCCCTTGGCGGAGGATGTCGCTAGACTGGCATTTTGTAATTTCACGATCTCAACCATGTCCATCATATTATTGGGGTCTTGCACACCTATGTCCCAAGCACGGCTTCCAAAGCCGCTATATTCACCAATATTGACCAAAGCAGAATTGACGCCATTTTTTCTCAAAACTGTAACAACAGCTTCCGTAATAAATCCTTGAGCAATGCCGTTTAGTGTGATGGCAACTCCGAGTTTGGAAAATTCAACACGGCGGTTTTTCACAAGGACAAACTGGTAATCAACCCTCGCATAGGCTTCAGCCCAAGCCTGCTCAACCCCTTCCTTAGTCAGCTTTGCCCGTGTTAAAAATTCAGCCGTTTTCCACAAAGATTGCACCGTAATATCAAATGCACCATGAGTATATTCAGACACGGTGCGGGCAGATTGCAATATGTCTATAAATTCTTGGGGCGCATTATCGAGACCGCCGTCTCGGTTTAGCCTAGAAATATCTGAACTTGGATCATACAGAGAAAACATTTTTTCCAAACGGGCAATCTCATCACGGGCATCTTGCAGAATTGTCTTCACTCGTGCATCGCTAACAAAGAGGCCATATGGCTTGCCTTTTTTGCTATTCACACGAACGATTTTTATTGAGGCAGGCGCACCAAGAGCCTCCCCCTCCCAAGTCTGGATATAAGAAGTATTTTGGTCGCATCCCTCCAAAGCAAAAGCCGCCCCTGAAATGAGGGCGGCTCCTGTAAGTTTAATAGCACTACGGCGCGTGGTCACGGGTTTTTAAGCTTTCACCTCTGGATAAATAATTTTATCGCTAAGGTTATCAAGCACTTCTTGAGCAGAAAACGCATTGTCCATATTGCTCGGCTTTATACCACGCTTAAAACTCACTTCGGCACTGGCACGGTAACGGGTGACTTCACGGTAATCAAAATCATTGCCAAACCGAGAGCGTCCAAACGGGCTATAGCCAAAGCTATCATAGCCAAAGGCACTATAATAAGGATCATAAAAACCAAGATGTGATCTGAAACGGCTTCGATAATGAGGGCGGCTCCAACCATAAGAGGGGTGGAAGTAGGAATAATCAAAGAACCCGTAATAGGGGTCTTGAAAGCCTGTTGAACGAATACGGGTTTTTTTATCCGTCGCTCGGTCCGTCAATGTAAAATAATCATACCCGCTTTGTTTGGTAAGCTCGGCTGCCCTATAGAGCAAATAAGTTTCAACCGTATCGCGCTTAGTCAGACTATTGCCGTCAAAGCTGATCCGGGTTCGGTCTTTTTCAATTTTTAGTTCTGAAAATCCATTACGCGTATCCGCATTCGTGGCGGCCTGATAAGGTGTTGCGGTCGCACACGCGGTCAGAACCACGGCGCCCGCCAAAAGGACTAGTTTTTTAATTGCATGCATAGCAGTCTCCAAATTTCTGCTCTCTCAACGATAATCTAACGCAAAATTGTAATAATTACAAGGCTCGCCTGTGCACAATGCCGTGAACTATACAATCACCCGTTTTGTTTGCATGAAAACACATATGCCCCACCCCAATACCAAAAGACCATACACTATAATAATGACCGTCAATAATAGGAATGGGAGGTGTAGCGCCAACCCAAATATACCGTAAACCCACAAAGGGATACTAATAATAATAGCGGCGACACCAATAGATTTCTTTGGGCTTGAACGCAAAATATTTCGTGCCATCAAAAACAAGATTGCTGCAGGAAGATAAAACATGGCCCCCAACCCAAAACAGACAATAAACGCCTGCATGATTGCAATCCAAGACCGCCCTCCCCCTAAAAACCCTGTGAAAATGTATGCAGAGGCGATAAGAGACGCCCCTATGACTAGGGCGGTTGTGATCAAGATCATCAAGGAATATATGCGCAATGATTTGTTGTGATACATCTCCATATCCTAGTCTTATCTTTGACGCGAAATCATATCTATATAAATATGACAAAATTTATCCGCTCGCCGACCTCGCGCACTTGCACAATTTTTCATCACTCCCATATCTATTCATATAAACAGATGAAAGGAGAAAACCATGAACAGCGTAGCTATGAATTCACCTGAGGATACTCATGAAGCCTTGACGAAATACACGCGCAACCTAACCGAAGCTGCGCGAGACGGGAAACTTGATCCTGTGATTGGTCGGGATGAGGAAATTCGCAGAACGATACAAATCCTGTCGCGGCGTTCAAAAAATAACCCCCTTTTAATTGGAGAGGCTGGGGTAGGTAAAACTGCAATTATCGAAGGTCTGGCATTGCGTATCGTTAATGGCGATGTACCAGAAAGTTTGCAAGACAAGGATTTACTGTCTCTTGATCTTGGAGCGTTGATTGCAGGGGCTAAATACCGTGGTGAGTTTGAAGAACGCTTGAAAGCCCTTTTAGCGGAAATAGATAAAGCAGATGGGAAAATCGTCTTATTCATTGACGAAATCCATATGCTTGTGGGCGCTGGCAAGACTGACGGGGCCATGGACGCCGCAAATTTGTTAAAGCCAGCTTTAGCAAGAGGAGAATTGCACTGTATCGGCGCGACAACTTTGGATGAATACCGCAAGCATTTAGAAAAAGATGCAGCCCTAGCGCGGCGGTTTTTAACCATCTTTATTAGTGAACCGAGTGTAGAAGACACGATCTCTATCTTGCGTGGGATTAAAGATAAATATGAAGTCCATCACGGTATTCGCATATCAGATGCTGCTATCGTCGCGGCTGCGCAGCTGTCAAACCGGTACATAACAGATAGATTTTTGCCCGACAAAGCGATTGATCTCATGGATGAGGCCGCATCTCGATTAAGAATGCAGGTTGATAGTAAGCCAGAGGAATTGGACGAAATTGATCGCAGGCTCGTGCAATTACGTATCGAAGTAGAGGCATTAAAAAAAGAAAAAGATAAAGCTTCGCAAGAACGTCTGCAAAAACGGAAAATAGAAATAGATGATCTGTCAAACCAAAGTGCGGAATTATCACAAATCTGGCAAGCGGAAAAAGCTAAATTAGCTGCCACCGCACAATCAAAAGAGCGATTGGATATTGCCCGCAATCAATTAGCCGATGCGGTGAGGCGTGGCGATTACGAGAAAGCAGGGCATTTACAACATGTTGACATTCCCAACTTAGAGACACAAATTCGTGCCTCGGAAGGCAACCAAACAGAGACTGTGAATTCAGGCGATGTGGTTGGTGAAGACATGATTGCCGCTGTCGTTTCTATCTGGACAGGCATACCTGTCGACAAAATGTTAGAAGGTGAGCGCAAAAAACTCCTCTCTATGGAAAAAGTTTTGGCCGCCCGCGTGGTCGGCCAAACCAAGGCCATTGCCAGTGTTTCAGATGCGGTACGTCGGGCCCGAGCAGGACTTAAAGATCCGGATCGCCCGATTGGAAGTTTCATGTTTTTGGGCCCAACTGGTGTTGGTAAAACTGAGCTGACCAAGGCACTCGCAGACTTTATGTTTGATGATGTGAACGCTATCACTCGCCTTGATATGAGTGAATATATGGAAAAACATTCCGTTTCACGTATGATCGGCGCTCCGCCAGGATATATAGGCTATGAGGAAGGCGGTGCCTTAACTGAAGCCGTTCGTCGTCGCCCATACCAAATTATTTTGTTTGACGAAATTGAAAAAGCCCACCCAGATGTATTCAATGTTCTCTTACAAGTTTTAGATGATGGACGCCTCACAGATGGACAAGGTCGAACTGTAGATTTTAAAAACTGCCTGATCATCATGACTTCAAATATAGGTGCAGAGTTTTTAATCTCTCTTGAAGACAATCAAGATGTAAGCGTCGCCAAAAAAGCCGTCATGGAACGTGTGCAAGCACATTTCAGACCTGAATTTTTAAACCGGCTCGATGAAATACTCCTGTTTGAGCGACTTAAACCTGAGCATATGGACGCCATAGTCGATATACAAATAAGTCGTTTGTTGTTGTGGTTAAAAGAACGGGCGATCACTATAGAGCTTGATGCAAAATCTCGAAAATGGTTAGGGGCCAAAGGCTATGATCCAGCATATGGCGCCCGACCTTTAAAACGGGTCATTCAAAAAAATGTGCAAGATGAACTTGCACACAGAATTTTAGCTGGTGATATAAAAGACGGTGATCACGTAAAAATTAGCACAAATGTTGATGGTTTGGTTTTGACAGCCCTAAAGATTAAAGCCTAATTATTCAGGTATTCACATTCGTAACAAAATGAGGTATTCTCTGATGAAAAGGAGAACAACATGAATGCAGATACAGGTGATATGAGTAAATCAATTGGCGTTAGCAGCGGGTTTGATATTCCAGATCCGACACAGGTAAAACGCCTTGAAGGCAAAGTGTCAGCAACCGAATGGACATTGCGCTGTGAGCTTGCCGCCACATATAGACTTTGCGCGCTCTATGGTTGGACGGATTTAGTCTTTACTCATATTTCCGCCAAATTGCCTGATGAACCCGATGAAGATGGAGAGATGAAAGAAAGATTTTTGATCAATCCTTACGGGGTTTTGTTTGACGAGATGACGGCTTCTTCTTTGGTGAAAATCGACTTGGAGGGAAATATTGTTGGTGACAGCCCCTATTTCATTAACCCTGCTGGCTTTACCATCCACAGCGCCGTTCACGCGGCCCGCGAAGATGCTGGCTGTGTCTTGCATGTGCATACGCCTTACGGGGTTGCTGTTTCTGTACAAAAAGGAGGCTTGCGGAAATATACTCAATTTTCCATGATTGTGCATGATGACCTCGCCTATCATGATTATGAGGGCATTGCGCTAGACCATGACGAACGCGAACGTATTGTCAATAATATGGGAACGCACAATTTATTGATGCTCCGTAATCACGGCACATTAACAGTGGGGGCAAATTGCGCGCTGGCATTCATGCGCATGTATTTTTTAGAAAATGCCTGCAAAACCCAAATCCTCGCCCAAAGTATTGGGGATCCCAATTTTTTACACGAAGAAGACGACGCTATGTCTGCTCGTGTCCACATGCAAGGCGCCGCAGCCTTTATGCCAGGTATGGGCGATAATCTCGTCTGGCCAGGCTTGATGCGCAAACTCGCCAAAACCAACCCGGGGCATGATCATTAGGGTTTAGGTTTTTCATCTACATAATACGAAAGAGCGGCGCTGATAAATAATGACAGTTCTGGTTTTGGCAAGGGCGTATTTATAGTCAAGCGTATTTCCCGATTGCCGTGATAATCAAACAAGTCCGCGCTATGATCTCGAAAATCTGAAATCAGGCGTGTAGAGCACGGCACAAAAGAGAATACGTTCCCGTGTCCGCATTGCCATCCAGCCGAACTGGTGTGCCAGATTTAGGGCGTACCGTTGCAAAGCTCACCTGACCCCATTTGACACTTTCTTCGATCACACCAATATGGTCACTGGCTTTGGCAATCGTTAACACCAGCTCCCGCACCGCCAGAAGTCGCTTTTTCAATGGGGCAGGATAACTCTCTAAGACGTTTGAGACAGGTGTGATCATACTCCACACTTATATATGTAAACTTGATCTGTCACTTGTCAAAATCAATGATATTGACAAAGTGATATCATTATGATATCTTTTTTATATTGTTACAAGAAAGGACATTACATGAAAGAGAGACATTATAAATCATTACCGGGG
This sequence comes from Robiginitomaculum sp., assembly GCA_016765255.1. GTDB lineage: Bacteria > Pseudomonadota > Alphaproteobacteria > Caulobacterales > Maricaulaceae > Robiginitomaculum_A. The sequence goes on from JAESQI010000299.1 coordinate 12,761, forward strand.
ATACCTGTATTGATAATCGCACTGGTTTTACCATTTATTGGAGCGGGACTCGGTATATATTTCGGCACACGGGGCCATGTGGCGGCGGCATTATTGAGTACCGTGCCAACAGTATTTACAGCCCTGTTTTTATTTTCAGGACTCTACAAAGTCGAGCCAAACCAATCGGCAGTCTTGAGCCTGTTTGGCAAATATGTGGGAACAACCCGCACGCAAGGCCTGCGGTGGAACAATATCTTTTTTGCCAAGAAGAAAATCTCCTTGCGCATTCGTAATTTTGAATCTGGCCGTTTAAAGGTGAATGATAGTGGCGGTTCCCCCATAGAAATTGCCGCCATCGTTGTTTGGGAAGTAACCGATAGTTCAGAAGCCGTCTATAATGTGGACGACTATGAAAGTTTTGTGCAAATTCAAAGTGAGGCCGCCATCCGCTCTATGGCCTCGATTTACCCTTATGACCCGCACGAAGAAGATGAAGTGGCATTGCGTTCACACCCTATAGAAGTGTCTACGCAAATGAAAAAGGAAATTCAGGAACGACTGACCGAAGCTGGAATAACAGTTATCGAAGCCCGCATTTCTCATCTGGCCTATTCACCAGAGATTGCCCAAGCCATGCTGCAACGCCAGCAAGCTGGTGCTATCATTGCCGCTCGCACACGCATTGTAGAAGGTGCCGTGGGTATGGTGGAAATGGCCCTCGATAGCCTAAAAGAAAAAGGCGTGGTTGATTTAGACGAAGAACGCCGCGCCGCTATGGTCAGTAATCTTTTGGTTGTCTTGTGTTCAGACCGCGCCACGCAACCCGTGGTCAATACTGGCTCTATTTACTAGGACACGAACCCATGGCCAAAAAAGCCGTCAAAGCCTACCCGCTTCGCATTCACGCCGATATTTTAGACGCCATGAAACGGTGGTCGGATGATGAACTCCGATCCCTAAATGGACAAATCGAATATGTGATGCGGGATGCTTTGCGGCGGTCGGGGCGGCTTAAGGAACGTCCCCCAGAAAAAATCGTGACTAAAGTTCAGGAGAAAAAGAAATGAAAAAATGGAAATACAAAATCGAACATGTGAAAGTCTCTGTCTGGGCAAAAGAGCCAGAAAGAATAGACCCGATTGAAGAACGCTTGACCCGACTAGGTATGGACGGTTGGGAATTGGTCAGCGTCATTAAACCGTCCTCATCCACCTATAACGTCAATTTATATTTAAAGCGGCCATATTAATGCAGGCCTATAAAAAGTCAGAAAACGTAGCGGCAATGACACACACCCCCAGCAAGCCCAAAGTATAAATTCTGAAGGAGTA
>JAESQI010000300.1 GCA_016765255.1 Robiginitomaculum sp.
CTCGCCGTTGATCTGAAAGACGGGCTCACCCAAACCCTCAAAATACAACGTGATAGTATCCGTGATGTGTTGCGAGAAGAGGCGCAAATCCGTGCCAATTCACGCATAGAAGATGAAGCCATCTATATCACGTTCAGATCAGAAGCCGACGAAGAAGAAGGCGCGCCTATACTTCAAGCACAATCTGAATCCGTAGACGACACTGCCATTGGCGGTGGTGGTAAAACATTGGTAATCGAAAATGTTGGAGATTTACGTTATAAAGTGACCATTTCCAAAGACTATCTCGAATTTATAAGCGCTCGCACCATTGAACAGTCTATTCAAGTGCTGCGCAAAAGAATTGACCCGACGGGAACAACGGAAATGACTTTGGCGAAAGAAGGCAAAGACCGGATATTGCTACAAGTTCCTGGGGCTAATAATTCACGCGTACAGGAAATAAAAAAGCGTATTCGGGAAACGGCTAAGCTCGGATTTCATCAAGTCATACCGACATCAGGGATTGAGTTGGAACTCTGCGTCAATGAAGGTCGATGTAGCCTTGGCCAAGCGGCCTTCCCTATGAAAGACGGGACGGGCAGTATGGTTGTCAATACCCGCGAGATTGTAACAGGTTCTGATCTCAAAAAATCATCCGAAGGCTTGCATCCAACCAATGGGACGCCGATTGTAAACTTTAGTTATAACGCGAAAGGCGCTCGTAAGTTTTGCGACTTTACAGCCGAGCATGAGGGTGAGTTGTTTGCGGTTGTTCTTGACGGCGAGATCATTACGGCGCCGCGTATTAACGGCGCGATTTGCGGTGGTCGTGGTTATATAGAAGGCAGTTTTACCATGGCCAGTGCGCGGGAGCTTTCCTTGCTGCTCAATGCAGGCGCACTGCCCGCTAAACTCCAAATTACCCAAGAAACCACGGTTGGTGCCGAACTGGGAAAAGACAGTATTCAGGCAGGTAAAAGAGCCTCCATGCTCGGTCTGATCGGCGTTGGTATTTTTATGTGGATTTCTTACGGCCTCCGCTTTGGGACGATTGCAAATATTGCCTTGGCCACGAATATTGTTCTGATCGCAGGCGCCCTGTCTATATTGGGTGCAACCCTGACATTGCCAGGGATTGCCGGGATTATTCTGACGATTGGTATGGCGGTGGATGCCAATGTGTTGATATTTGAGCGTATTCGCGAAGAAGCCGCGTCTGGGCGCGGGCCTATAAATGCGGTGGATACGGGATACCGTCTGTCACTCGCCCCAATTTTGGACGCGAATATTACGACACTTATCGCCGCGCTTACGCTTTACTTTGTTGGCTCTGGGCCGATACGCGGATTTGCAGTCACACTTGCGATTGGGATTGTGATGTCAGTGTTTACCGCCGTTGTCGTGGCGCGGTTGATGACGTCGGTGTGGCTCAGGCGCGCTCGCCCCAAAAAATTGCCTATATAAGGGATCATCATGTTTGATATTTCACTCGTAAAATATTTGCCCAAGGGCACGAAAATCCCGTTTATAAACTTTCGGTTTATTGCTATGGGACTCTCAATTCTCGCTATTATTGGTTCCATCTTTTTATTCTCGACCCGTAATCTAAACTACGGCATTGATTTTACGGGCGGTACGGTTTGGGAGTTTCACCTTGACCACAATCCTACCAGTCAAGAAATAGAACAAATTAGAGTTATGGGCCCAGAATTAGGGCTCGGCGAATTGACAGTGCAAACCATCACCCAGCTAAACGGAAATGAAGCTTTGCGGGTTGGCCTGAGAAAACAACCTGCCCTCGAAGGGGACGACACCGATGACCGGGCTCAGCAACAGGCTTTGGCAAAGGTACAAACGGCCATTACAGACAAATTTGATCCTGTTACGGCGTTAAGCACGCAGGTTTTGGGCTCTAAAGTCTCAGGAGAGCTGAAAACCAAAGGTGCATGGGCGGTTGGTTTGGCGCTGATGATGGTACTTCTTTATATTTGGATACGGTTTGAATGGCAGTTCGGGGCAGGGGCCGTGATTGCACTGGCCCATGATGTGATCTTGACCATTGGCGTATTTTCACTGACACGGCTCGAATTTAATCTCTCTATTGTCGCCGCCATCCTGACCATTGTTGGCTATTCTCTCAATGATACGGTGATTGTTTATGACCGAATCCGCGAAAATTTACGCAAGTTTAAGAAAATGTCCCTGCAAGATGTTCTAAACCTCTCCATCAATGATACATTATCGCGGACAATCATGACATCTTTCACCACATTGCTCGCCCTGACGGCGCTATATATTTGGGGCGGGGCAGGTCTTCACGGATTTGCATTTGCTATGATTTGGGGCGTATTTGTCGGGACATATTCGTCAATATTTGTCGCCTCTCCAGTGCTGATGTTTCTTGGAGTGAACCGCACAGGGACAAAGAAGTAAATCAAGTTACCTATTCTGTCAGCCAATAGCCGTGCCAAAACCTGTCACCCCAGCGTAGGCTGGGGTCTCGCGCAAATGCAAACATTTAAGCTTGTTTCAGATTCCAGGTGGAGTTTACCCTAGAGAAATCTGGGGCTGGAATGACAAAGAGGCATAGTTGGGCTGCAGGGTGAAGTGAGTACCCAGGTTTTCTACAAATTAGCTTCGGCGAAATCCCAGTTTACGAGATGTTCTAAAAACGCATTCATATAGCCGGGGCGGCTGTTTTGAAAGTCGAGATAATAGGCGTGTTCCCATACATCCATGGTGATCAAAGGAATCACACCATCGGTGAGCGGCGTTTCTGCATTTGGTGTTTTGCGCACTTCAAGCTTGCCATTATTATTGACGAGCCAAGCCCAGCCGGAGCCAAATTGTGTGCCGCCTGCGGCTACAAATTCTTTGGCGAAATTTTCATAAGACCCGAAATCGCGGTCAATAGCTGCGCCAATTTTCCCACTAGGTTTGCCGCCGCCGCCCGGTGTCATAGAGTGCCAGTAAAATGTGTGGTTCCAGACTTGGGCTGCATTGTTAAAAATTCCAGCTTTTGAAGCGTCACCTGCCACGGAGAGGATAATTTCTTCCAAAGATTTATCTTCTAAATCCGTACCCGCGATGAGTTTACCGAGATTGGCAACATAGGCGGCGTGATGTTTACCGTGGTGAAAACTAAGGGTATTTGCGCTGATATGTGGCTCAAGCGCGTCTGAAGCAAAGGGAAGGTCGGGAAGGGTGATGGCCATAATGGTCTCCAAATTAAAAACATTCTAGTCCTATATAAAGGGTGGAGGGTGTGTTGACTAGCCATTTTCGCCCTCTTGTAGCTATGATTATCATTGCTTATAGTCAAAAAAAGGAATCCTTATGAGTAAGATGAGCAAAATATTAGAAAACTTCATTCCAGACGCCCAAGATGTAATCCGTCGGTTTCCGTTGGCCGCGCTCATGGTGGCGATATTTGCAGTGCTTGTGCTTTTGAAGGCTAATAATCACGATATTTTTAATGACGAAATGATGATGCGTTTGGTTGGTGGAGCTGTTTTGGCAGCCTATCTTTCGGTCATACTCACTTTGGTGGGGGAAGGGCGCTGGAAACCGGTTCCTATATTGGTGAAAACGATTATGGTTGGCCTAGCTTTAGTATCGGCTTATTTCTTTAGGCAACTCGCTTTCATAACGCCCATGGCAATTGGGGCGGCCATTTTATGGCTTGGCTCGGCGGCGTTTTGGAAGCAGAAGCGCAATGACGTAGCCGTTTGGGATTTTACCCATAAAATCTGGTCGGCTGTCATCTTTACGGTGGCAGGATCCGTTATATATTTGATAGGGGTGTTCGCAATATCAGCCGCTTTGAAATCACTGTTTAATGTTAATATTCGAGATTTTGTCCAAGACTGGATGTTCCCAATCGGCTTTGCGTTCCTAGCGCCTATGGCGTGGATGTCGATGATCCCGCGCCATGATGAGGACGATAGTGATAGCTTGCGTAATCCGGGTTTCATATCTCGCGCCGTCGGGTTTTTGGGCACATGGATATTGGCTCCGCTTACCTTGGTGTACGCGCTTATCTTGCTGGCCTATATGGTCAAAATTCTTATGACCCAATCGGTTCCCAACGGCGAAATTGCGCAACTTGTCACCCCGTTTCTCATTATAGGAACTTTGACATGGCTGATCCTTGACCCACCCTTTATTCAAGCAAAACGACTAGCGCGCTGGTTCCATAAATTCTGGTTTCCTTTGATGATCCCAGCC
>JAESQI010000301.1 GCA_016765255.1 Robiginitomaculum sp.
TCCCTTGATGACAAACGTACGAAGCAAGACAGCGCATACGGCCTCGCCGCCTATCTTAGGCTTTTTGTACTTCGGCATGTGCAAAGTAAAATCTAATTGGCAAGACGCCTATGTTTGCGTTACGTTCCCACTATGTCTCAAGTTGATTCTCTCTCTATATCCGAGCGTGCCCGCGCCTCTCTCATGGCGCAGCGGGCAAAGCCTTATCTGGACGGGTTAAACCCCGAACAGAAGGACGCGGTTTTGCATTTAAACGGGCCAATTTTGGTGTTGGCGGGGGCGGGTACGGGCAAGACACGAGTGTTGACCTGTCGCCTCGCCCATATATTATCACTTGGCAAAGCCTATCCTTCGCAAATTTTATCTGTGACATTCACCAATAAAGCGGCCCGTGAAATGCGCGAACGGGTGGGTTCTCTGATCGGTTCTCAAGTGGAAGGCCTGCCGTGGCTCGGAACATTCCACTCTATTGCCGCCAAAATACTGCGCATTCACGCAGAACTCGTGGGCCTGAAATCCGCCTTTACAATTCTTGATACGGACGATCAGCTCCGTCTCCTTAAACAAATACTTAAAGTCGAGGGCATCGACGAAAAACGTTGGACACCCCGCCACCTCGCCAGTTTAATTGACGGCTGGAAAAACAAGGGCAAGACGCCTGACAAACTCACGGCGAGTGACGGGCACGGGTTTGCAGGCGGCAGAGGAAAAGAACTTTATGCCATTTACCAATCCCGCCTTAAAACCCTCAATGCGTGCGACTTTGGTGATTTACTTCTGCACAATTTGACCATTTTTCAAAAATATCCTGACGTGTTGGCTAAATATCACGCCAAGTTTAAATATCTGCTCGTGGACGAGTATCAAGATACCAATGTCTGTCAATATCTCTGGCTACGGCTCCTCGCCCAAGGGTCGAAAAACTTATGTGTTGTTGGTGATGATGACCAGTCTATTTATGGTTGGCGCGGGGCGGAAGTGGATAATATTTTACGCTTTGAGAAAGATTTTCCGGGCGCAAAAGTTGTGCGGCTAGAGCGCAATTACCGCTCAACCAAGCACATACTCGCTTGCGCCTCTGGCCTCATCGCCGCCAACCAAGACAGGCTTGGCAAGACATTGTGGACAGACGAGCAAGGCGGCGAAAAAGTCGTGGTTTCTGGCGTGTGGGACGCGGACGCAGAAGCCCGCATCATTTGCAGCGAAATCGAAAACTGGAAAAGTCTGGATCGTTCCTATAATGAATGTGCCATTCTTGTGAGGGCGTCGCGACAAATGCGTAGTTTTGAAGAACGGTTTATCGCGCTTGGCCTGCCCTACCGCGTTGTTGGTGGGCCACGGTTTTTCGAACGGGCGGAAATCAGGGACGCTCATGCCTATCTGCGCCTCGTGCGTTCGGATTCCGACGACCTCGCATTTGAGCGCATTGTCAACACGCCCAAGCGCGGCATCGGCGCCACCTCCGTGCAAAAATTGCAAATGGCGGCGCGGGCCATGGGGGTCAGCCTTGAGAGCGCCACACGGCAAATCATCCAAACTGATGAAATACGCGGCAAAGCCCGCTCAAGCTTGCGCGCATTTTTACTCGATGTAGACCGCTGGCGCAAAGACATGGCCAACATTCCCCATACGCAATTAACTGAGAAAATACTCGACGAAAGCGGTTATACTCAAATGTGGAAAAACTCCAAAGATGCTAAATCTGAAGGGCGGATCGAAAACCTAAAAGAACTCATCCAAGCCATGGGCGAATTTGATACGCTCGATGCCTATATGGAACATATCTCACTGGTGCTAGACGCTGAAACGGGCGACCAAGAGGAACAAATTAGTCTGATGACTTTGCACGCTGCCAAAGGTTTGGAATTCCCCCTTGTGTTTTTACCAGGGTGGGAAGACGGGACATTCCCGTCACAAAAATCTTTAGACGAAAGCGGCATGGCGGGCCTAGAGGAAGAACGTCGCCTTGCATATGTTGGCATTACCCGCGCCCGTGAACGCGCAGAAATTTATTTCGCCGCCAACCGCCAAATTTACGGCCAATGGCAAAACTCTATTCCCTCTCGATTTATTGATGAACTGCCAGCGGAACACGTCGAAGTAAAATCTGAAACAGGGTATTTCGGGCGGCAAAACAATGAATATGGCGGTGGGTCACAAGGCTTTGTCGAAAGTTTTAACGCTGGATATTCCACGCAGTCCGCCCGCCCGTCATCCCCAGGCTGGCAACGGTTTGAACGCAACAAACACAACACAATCGAAGGCAATGCCACCCGTAAACCTATCAAAAATACGGGCGTAAATTTCACTGTTGGCGAACGCATATTTCACCAAAAATTCGGCTACGGAAAAATCACCAGTGCGGATGGAAATAAATTAGATGTCGCATTTGAAAAAGCTGGAAAGAAGAAAGTGCTAGATGGTTTTGTGGAGAAGGTTTGACCACCCCCTGTCCACTCCATCATTTTCAACCTCTGCCACAGACAGCCCCGCACCTAAAGCGGGATCCATGAGATAGTTAGGCAGTGCACTGCCCCAAACAGTGTATGGACCACGGGTCAGGCCCGAGGACTGGTAGGGGTGTAGGAGATTTGCTTTAATTAGATATACCCTCTCTTCCCTCTTCGTCATACCCCACCCTGTGTGGAGTATCCATGGTTTGAACACGTGAATATGTTCGCAGCATGGATACTCGCCACAAGGGCGGGCATGACGGGGCGTTTTGGTATTGTCAAAATCGTATCCCCTCACCTCAATCCTATCCCCAGAGGAGAGGAGGCCATTTAGGTGTTTGCAGTTGGGTATCGGCTGTTATTGTTTTACCGAAAACTATGAGAGAAAATATCGACGTCGTGCCAGCCTGCAAGATCGAGTTCAGCGCGAGTTGGGAGGAAATCAAAGCAGGCTTGGGCGAGATGCATACGGTCTTCGCGCATGAGGCGAGCGGTTAGAATTCTTTGTAATTGATGTAAGTAAAGAACATCCGACGCCGCATAAGAAAGCTGGGCTTGGCTTAAACTATCACTAGCCCAATCAGAGCTTTGTTGCTGCTTCGAAAGATCAACATTCAAGAGCTCTTTACAGAGATTTTTTAACCCGTGTGCGTCTGTATACGTTCGCACCAAAGCAGAGGCTATTTTCGTACAATACACAGGGTTTATAACAACACCCAAATCCCGTTTCATTACGGCTACATCAAAGCGAGCAAAGTGAAAAATCTTCTCCACGTCAACGTCACTCATTAAGGATTTAAGGTTCGGGGCGTCATAACTAGCCCTGTCCATTTGCACAATATGCGCGTCCCCGTCGCCAGAGGAAAGTTGCACCAAGCACAATTTATCGCGCACCATAGATAGGCCTTGGGTCTCAGTATCAACCGCCACAGATTTACCAAAATCAAGATTTGCAGGTAAATCACCCTTATGAAGATGTATGGTCATATGTTTTCCTTTTTGCGGGTTCTATACGCCTAAACCCCAAGATACAATTAACAATCACGGCGCCAGTGCTGTGATAGACTTTAAAATAGGAAAATAAGCCGTTAAAAATCGCTCTAAAAGGGAAGATGCTTGTTTATGACGGTAAATTAGTGTTGTTTTAACGCTCAAAAATAGGAGGTATACTATGCGTATTTCAAATCTGACTGCAACAGCATTTGCGATAAGTCTTTCAGCCGCAGGATTTCTCGGGATGGGAGTAACGGCATTTGCGTCGTGTGGTGGCAATGTATGCCGTACGAATACAACAAATTACGGGGCCACAACATATGGCTCAACTTCATATGGCTCTACTTCACATGGCTCTACTTATGGTGGGTCTAGTTACGGGGCCAGCACAGCGAATTGCCCAGCTGGTACACGCCCATCGTCTGACGGAACCTGTCTTATTACTGGTTCTGGCTCTTCTTATTCTGGTACATATGGCTCAGGAGGCACTACGAGATATGCGAGTTCAACGCCCACATATACGCGCCCGACGACGACAATTCACTCCAATTCACCACCACTTGCGAGTTATAGCGGACAGTCCACATGGACGAGCCGCAATACGGTCACCTCATTGTCTCGGCAAGACGCAGCGTACAGATACGGAACTGGCTCAATTTCGCGCAGTTACAGTGACGGCAATACAACGATTGTCCCATTTTCAACCTCATCCAATATTTCATCAACCCGCCTAGCTGGCATGGGCGCAAATGAATATTTAACCCCGACCACATGTCCTGTAAGTGTCTATAATCCTACGGGGGCAAAAGTCTTAGGGTGTTACTCCGTATCCAAACCCGCACCAGTTCGGGTGACAATACCAAGTATCCATACTGTCCGCGTAATTCGTCCGATTGTTTATGTACGTTATCCCGTGCCTATTGCTGTTCCCTACCCTGTTTATAATACTGGATATGGATATGGATATAATTATGGTCGGTATCACGGCGCTTGTACGGCGGGCTATGCATCACGGTACGGCAATAACTGGCCCGGCAGACCTTGCGGCTAATCAATATTCCTATTTAAAGTAAACGGGCTTTTCGAAGTCCGTTTTACGAATGCATATTCTCTATAA
>JAESQI010000302.1 GCA_016765255.1 Robiginitomaculum sp.
ACTAAGGGCGAGAAAATGACCTTTATATGATCATAGGCATTTACATTTGGAAATTCACGCTGGAGCCAGATAAACATTTTTTGGGTATCAATTCCGTTGCGCATAAAGCCGATTTTCTTTTCGTAAACATCTATATGGGTTTTATAAAACTCTCTAAAATTAGATTGCTCTGAAAAAGATCGCATGTCAGCCAATTTAGGCAAAAGTGTATTGGGGGTCATAGAAAAACTGGTGCGCGCATAAATTGGGCTTTGGACAATCATGCTTTTATCGTCGTAGACAAAGGCATAGCCATTCATTTTGTGATGGAAATACTTGCCATTTCGCATTCCCTCATCGAGCCATTTTACAAATGGGTGCTCTTTCATATCTGCAAAGTAAGCTTGTACCTCTGTATAATAAGGCGAATACTTATAAACCATATATTCGCTCTTATCGGCCTCTGCGGTTAGGGCAATGGCAATATTGACAAGCTCATAAACTTCGGGAACCAAAATAGTGGTTTTGCCTTGATGGGCCTTGATGTAAGCATCACTAAATACTGCTGCTATAGGTTGGTAAACACCGACAAAGCGCGTTGGGTAGGCTATCCCTTCATATAGTATATCAAAATCATATTGATCCCCCATTCCCACATCGCGGCAATAAGAATTGTCACCCGATGAAAAACAAACGTTCCGCACCTCGCCATTATCAAGTTTAACCTCGTAAATATCTGGGTTTATATCTGGGGCAAGTTTCCACGCTCCTAATGCGACAATCTCCTCGTCCTGAACGTCAATGGATTTTGAAACAGCGATGAGCTGGGTCGCCTCTTCTGGCACACTAGGCTTACAAGAAGACAGGGTGATTGAACACAGCAATAAAGTGCATATGGCTATCAGCCTAGACAACATAATCATAAAAATTCCTATCGGTAAAATTTAAAAAAACACGAAGGTAAAAACTTGTGTTAACCAGAATTATTGTTATAATAGTAGATATATTATCAATTTACAATAATTTATCAACAATAAAGTGGAAGAATGGTAAAATCAAAAACATGGCTGCGGCTGGCAAGTCTCGGTTTCATAATGCTTATTCCCCTCATGGCACTTTTTCTATTAGTCGGCCTAGTTCTATATTGGGGCTTTGACGTTAGAATTTTAGGTAAGAATTTTATAATTCTTGCAGATCAAGGGCCAGTTCCTGAACGAAAAGTATATGGAGCTTTAGCATCACTGCCTGCAACATTGCTTTGGGTTTATGCGCTTTGGAGGTTGTTTTTACTGTTTTTTAATTTTCAAATAGGGAAGCTGGTCAACGAAAAAACTATTTCTCATTTAAGATGTTTTTCCCTATTTTCTTTATTATCCGTTACATCAGGTTTTCTTCTGAGCGGAGTCGTGCGTTGGGCGATGGGCGTATTTGACAACGAACCGTTATGGACGCACCTTGGGTTTTCTGATACGCATGGGGCTGTCTTATTTTCTGCAGCCATTATATACGTCGTGACCCATATTATTGAAGAAGGCTTTGCCTACAAAAAAGAAACCAAAGAGTACGTGTAAACCATGGCCATAATTATCACACTTGATGTCATGCTCGCGCGCCGAAAAATGAAATCAAAAGAGTTAGCTGCCATCATTGGTATCACAGAGGCCAATCTCTCTAAGCTTAAATCTGGTAATATCAAAGGCGTAAAACTCGACACCATGAATAAAATTTGCGAGGCACTAGACTGCAAACCGGGCGACTTAATAGATTTTTACCCCGAGGGAGAAGAAAACCTTTCACAAGATATATAGCTTGTTGTATGGATGTCGTCCCAAGGAAATACCCAAACCATAAAAAGAGTGAAATATGCAGAGCGTAAAAACGAGGTCGGGTTTTGGAAAAATTATGAGAGACCCGCTCATTCATTTTCTTATACTTGGTGGGGTGTTGTTTTTCAGTGCGCCTTTGTGGAAGCAGGCGGCAGCGCCCAAAGATGAAATTCGGATCACGCAAGCAGGACAATAACATCTGGCCGATTTGTTTACCCTGACATGGCAAAGACCGCCGAGTAAGGATGAGCTGCAAAACCTTGTGCAAGATCACATTAAGGAAGAAATTTATTACCGCGAAGCCTTGGCTTTGGGCCTTGATGAAAATGACACCATTGTGCGCCGCCGTATGCGACAAAAATTGGAATTTATGCAAGAAGATTTATCAGGCGCTCAAGAGCCAAAGATGGATGATTTGAAAGCTTATTTTATAGCGAACCAAGACAGATATAAAACCGATAGAGTGTTGTCATTTCGGCAAGTGCTGGTCTCGACGAAACGGGTAGGTACAGACGCGCTCGCCGTAAAAACCATACAGGAATTACAAGTGGGAGCCGATCCAAGTCAGTTAACCCGTTCGGCCTTGTTGCCCATTTCCATGAAATTAGAAACCGAGAAATCCGTTTCAAATATATTTGGCGATGATTTTTTAGGCGAGATTGCAAAATTGCGAACAGGGCAGTGGGCGGGGCCAATCCGTTCTGCATTTGGTACGCATATTGTATTTATTCAGCTAGATCAAAAATCGACCCCGCTCGACTTTGAGGCTGCGCTGCCTAAGCTTAGGATAGATTATGTGCAACAGAGGCGAGATCTATCCGCCGAGGCCTATTACCAAAGTCTGCGCAAGAACTATAGTATTATCATAGACAATTCCCAATGATCCGTATTTGGCTTCTGTTATGTGTTACCTGTATTGGGACTATGTTGGCCACCACATCCAGCGCCCATGAACTCCGTCCTGCCTATATGTCGATTACCCAGACGGGAAATACTCAATATGATATATTGTGGAAAACCCCCGCTATGGGGGAAAAACAATTGGCTTTAAAGGCTAATTTTCCAACGTCTTGCGCAATATCAAATGGGCGGCGCGTGGTGCAGCAAAGTAAATTTGCCATCGAGACTTGGACGCTAAATTGTCCTGAAAACTTACGCGGGCAATCTTTAACCATAGGCGGGCTTGATAAAACTTTGACCGATGTTTTGGTGCGTATGGTTTGGGCGGACGGCGACGTTTCGACGGCACGCTTAACCCCCGATAAGACCCGTTTAGACTTTGCTAAATCGGGTGTGCAGGGCGGCGTTGCAGGTGTATATTTTTTACTGGGTGTCACTCATATATTGGGCGGTATAGACCATTTATTATTTGTGCTGGCGGTGATGTTGCTCATTGTTCGGGGCCGCAAATTATTTTTTGCCATTACCGCCTTTACCCTTGGTCATAGCATTACTTTGGTTTTGGCCAGCCTCGATATCATTAGGCTTGACCCGTCTTTGGTTGAGGCCTTAATCGCTATGAGCATTGTGTTAATGGCCTATGAGGCGGTGCGGCGATTGCGGGGCATTTCTGGCCTGACCTTGGAGCGTCCATGGGTTGTCACCTTTAGTTTTGGCCTGCTACACGGGTTTGGATTTGCTGGGGCTTTGCGAGAAATAGGCCTGCCAAAAACTGACCTTCCCGCCGCACTTTTGTTCTTTAACATTGGCGTCGAGGTCGGACAACTCTTGTTTATTGCTGGAATTTTTGCATTGGCGGTTTTGCCAATGGTCAAACACAGACTCAAACCACAACGCCTATACTTGCCCGTTAGTTATATGATCGGTACACTCGCCGTATATTGGACATTGGAGCGGCTTATACCGCTTGGGCTTTTACGGCCTTTTGTAGAGCTTTAAATTCCGTGACAATGCCGTCGGCGATAATTTGCACATCGGGAACGGCGGCTTTACAGGCCACAAGCCCAAAGTCCAAACGATCAAAATAACTATGCAAAGTAATATTAAGCGCGCAGCCATGAGTGGCGATGGAGACGGGAAAATTAGCGATCACTTTACTGCCCGCAAAATATACGGGCGTGCGCGGGCCCGGTACATTAGAAATGGCGACATTCATGGGGGAGGGCATATAATTGATCAAATCTGATTTGCCCATGGATTGCGCCATAGCTGTCATAATAAGCGGCGCGCCAAAGAATGAATAATCCTTCGGGATGACATCTTTGATGGCGGCCAGTTGTTGTTTAGCCCGTTTTGAATTTTTATTCACCGCCATGAGCCGTTTGAGGGGCTCGTCAATATGACTGCCAATGGCACAATTGATCGCAAATACCTGATTGGAATTAGATGTATCTCCAACTTCGCGCAAAGACACAGGCACGGTCGCAATGAGAGAGCG
>JAESQI010000303.1 GCA_016765255.1 Robiginitomaculum sp.
TGTCACTGAGAAGCGCGATCTCGAAAATTTGCGGCAAAGAGCAACAGAGAGCCGAGAGCGCTATCTTACTAGTTCAGACTTCTAGCAATTCAGGTGGAGCGGCGCGGCCCAGCCCACCAATCTTACCAATTTGGCCTACCAATATAACATAATACCCAGATATTGGTTGACTTTATACCTAGCCCAATTTACGATCCCTTGCTCTACAGTGCACAGGCTAGTGTTGTCTGTCCGCAGCTATTTCCGATCACTCCGCATTATTCATTTATTTGGTCAGGGCTATGATTACTTCTGCAAAAAGAGTATTCCTTTCAGCGGTTGCGCTGACTCTATGCAATCCCGTGTGTGCTGACACGCTTGTCAGCACGCAAGATGAGTTCAGACAGGCCATCAGTACTGCTACTCCCGGTGACACGATTATCATGGCCGACGGTGAGTGGAACGACTTTGAAATGTTGTTCTCAGGCGTTGGTAGCAGTGACGAACCGATCACGCTCACGGCCCAGAATAAGGGCAGTGTCATTATTACTGGCCAATCCAATCTTCGTTTGGTAGGTGAATACTTAGTCGTTTCAGGCTTAGTCTTCAAGGATGGATATTCGCCCACTAATACAGTCGTCTCCTTCCGGGCAGCTAGCGGCCGACTGGCGAGTCATTCGCGAGTAACTGAGCTTGTCATTGACCATTTCAACAATCCAGAACGCTTCGAAACTGACTTTTGGGTAATGATGTATGGCCAACACAATCGCTTCGACCATAATTTTCTAGCAGGCAAAAGCAATGCTGGCGTTACCATGGCAGTGCGGCTGGATTCGGAAAATAGTCGCGAAAATTACCATCAGATTGATCACAATTACTTTGGACCGCGTCCTATTCTTGGTTCCAATGGTGGTGAAACATTACGTATAGGAACTAGTCAATACTCGCTAACGGATTCGTTTACACTCATTGAGTACAACTATTTTGATCGCCGCGATGGTGAAGTTGAGATTATCTCTAGCAAGTCTGGTAGTAACACATTCAGAGGCAATGTGTTTTTTGAATCCAGAGGTACTCTTACTCTCCGCCATGGCAATGACAATCTGATAGAAGACAATGTCTTCCTGGGCAACGGCGTCGATCATACGGGTGGCATAAGAGTTATTAACAAGCGGCAGACTGTTCGTAACAACTACCTTAGCAATCTTAAGGGGCACAGATTTGGTGGTGCATTAGTTGTAATGAATGGAGTACCCAACTCGCCAATTAATCGGTATCACCAGGTTGAAGATTCAGTCATCGCTAACAATACGATCATTGAGAGCGATCACATTGAGCTGGCTGCGGGAGCGGACTCTGAACGATCAGCGCCTCCTATCCGTACGACGTTTCAGAATAATTTAATAATTAATGCGGAAGTAAAGGACTCGATTGCAGTTCATGGTGACATCAGCGGCATTACTTTTAGCGATAATATTACGTCTGGAATTCTAGTATTTCCTTCTAATCAAGGGTTCGAAGCAAGAACGCTCTCACTGGTCGAGGGAAGCAATGGCTTGCTTTATCCAGGAGCAGCACTAGCTGATATTGGGGTTTCAAAATCTCTAAGCGTTCTTGATCGAAAGGACACCGGCCCTTCTTGGTACCCCAAGCCAGGTTATGAAGAAGCTTTTGACCGTGGTGATGTGTCAACTGTGGTGGGGGGTAACGATACGCTAAGCGACGTAGTGGCAAACTCCCTACCTGGAGACGTCATAGAACTCGAGCCTGGTGAATATATTGTTTCCAAGTTTCTAGCTATTGCGCATCCGCTAACAATTAGAGGTGTTACAGATGGCGAGACTCGTCCAATTATCAAATTTGAGCGTAGCACGCTGTTTGAGCTCAAAGATGGCGGCAGTCTTAAACTTGAAGGAATAACGATAGATGGATCCATGGCTCCAGATACCTACAATAATTCAGTTATCAGAACTAGCCGTTACTCGATGCTCAATAACTACGAATTGTATATAGATGATGTTCAGGTACGGAATTTGAATGTGAACCATTCATTTCATTTTCTAAAAGTGGCCATGCATACAATGGCCGAGAACATCGAGATTCGAAACTCTGATTTCCAAGATATTACTGGTCACATATTAGCATTGAATCGCGAGACAGATGACCTTGGCATTTACAATGCGGAGTACGTCACGATTCAAAATTCTAGCTTCATCAACATCGAAGGATCTCTTGCTACTATTTATCGCGGTGGAACGGATGAGAGCACTTTCGGTCCTCACTTTA
Organism: Robiginitomaculum sp.; assembly: GCA_016765255.1. Classification (GTDB taxonomy): domain Bacteria; phylum Pseudomonadota; class Alphaproteobacteria; order Caulobacterales; family Maricaulaceae; genus Robiginitomaculum_A. The sequence goes on from JAESQI010000303.1 coordinate 2,266, forward strand.
GGTTAGAAAATTCAACCCTAGATAACGTTGGCAATGGAAGTCGAAATTCTTCACAGGCATCAGTGTCTTTGCTAGGAGTGCAAAGTACCTTTATTAGCGATAACCAATTTACCAATAGCGCGCCAATTCGTGTGATACACACAGTGGGTGAGCCAGTTACAACCCTGAGCGAAAATGTGTTCAGCAATACGATGGCGCCAATAATCAGAGAATTTCAAAGACCGGTTTTATAAAAATCCCAATATTTTGTAGGGGATAGTGACTCATTCAAATTGAACTATTAGGTCAGTACAAAAATTAAGTGTTAAAACACGCAGAGGAAGAAAAATGAATTTAGAGAACAAAGTCGTTATTGTCACGGGTGGATCGAGAGATATTGGAAAGTCTGTCTCTCTGAAAATGGCTGCAGCTGGAGCAAAAGTTGTAGTTAACTACTGTAATAGCGCGGAACAAGGTGAGCGCACGGTAGCAGAAATTAAGGCTGCAGGTGGTGCTGCCATCGCCGTCGGTGGAGATATGACTAAGTCAGCTGATGTTGAGCGCTTGATCGCTGAATGCTGTGCTGCATTTGGCGATTCCATCGATGTGTTAGTGAATGTGGTCGGTGGGCTGGTAGCGCGCAAATCTCTGCTCGAAATGGACGAAGAATTCTTTGAGCATGTCATGAAATTAAACGTGACCAGCACCTTCTTGACTACTAAGGCTGTAGTTCCTCATATGAGAGAGGGCAGCGCGATAGTTAATCTTGCTTCGCTTGCGGGAAGAGACGGTGGGGGGCCTGGCGCCGCGGCGTATGCTACTTCAAAGGGTGCTGTTATGACATTTACACGTGCCATGGCTAAAGAGCTTGGGCCTTCCAAAGTTAGAGTTAATTGCGTTTGCCCAGGCATGATCGACACGACTTTCCATGATCAATTTACTAAAGACGCTGTCCGTGCAAATGTTGCAGCGGCTACGCCGCTAAAGCGTGAAGGAAGCCCAGACGAGGTTGCTGACCTAGTTTTGTATCTGGCATCAGAGCAATCAAGTTTTATTACTGGTGCCAGCGTTGACATTAATGCTGGCCTGTATTTTTCCTAAGCGATGAATATATTACTTGAAGAAATAGGTGTCGTGCCTGTTGTGGTTATCGAAAATGCTGATCATGCAGTAGCATTGGCTGAAGCACTCGTAGAGGGTGGTTTACCGATAATCGAAGTTACTTTGCGAACCGCAGCTGCAGCTGAGGCGATTGAGCTCATCGCGAAGCATGTGCCTGATGCCGTGATCGGTGCGGGTACAGTTCTAAATGTGGAGCAGCTTAAGCTCGCCCAAAATGCAGGTGCCCAATTCATCGTGTCGCCAGGGCTGCATCGACCAGTTGTGGAGGCATCCCAAAATTATGATTTACCTATTTACCCCGGCGTCGCAACTGCAACGGAGTTGCAGTCCGCATTGGATATGGGATTGAAGACAGTCAAATTCTTTCCTGCAGAACTTGCGGGGGGCATTCCTATGCTTAAGGCACTTGGATCTGTGTTTCGGGACGTGAAATTCATGCCAACAGGTGGAATAGCCCCAGGTAATCTGCGTGACTATCTGTCTTTGCCGGCTGTAACGGCGTGTGGGGGAAGTTGGTTGTCACCTGCTGACCTTATCGCCGCTGAGGATTTTTCTGGTATTACACAACTGGCTGCGGCAGCGAAAGCGATAGTCACAAGTACGCGGGTGTTGTAGAGCAAGGTGGCCCAAAGTAACTAGAAGGAGTTGAAGTACAAATGGCAGATTTTTTGAGTGTGGGCGAACTAATGTTGCGTCTGAAGTCACCGAACCATGAACGGTTGTTTCAATCTAGCTCTCTTGAAGCTTCATTCGGAGGAGGAGAAGCAAATGTCGCTGTATCACTGGCGAACTATGGCCTAAATTCTGGATTTGTATCTGCAATTCCAGACAATGCGATCGGGGATGCCGCGATTCGAGAACTCCGAGGTTTTGGCGTTGAAGTCTCTGCTGTGTTACGTACAGGAGAGAGGTTGGGTATTTATTATCTGGAAACTGGTGCGAA
>JAESQI010000304.1 GCA_016765255.1 Robiginitomaculum sp.
CGCGCGGCGGCGATTTTTATCAATTCTCCCGCCATGTCCTTTAAGCGTTTTTTGGCTTTCGCTTTGCGAGATTGCCACGCAACGCCGCCAAGTCTGTCCAAGACCTGATTTTCACTTCCCACACCATACCGTGATAAAAGTTCTATGTTTTCAACGGGTAGATAGAGAATACTCGCGCCCGCATACTCTATTTTAAGGCAATCATGAGGCGCGTTTTGTACATTAAGGGTTTCAAGGCCAATATAGCGCCCGAGCCCATGATCAATATGAATAACCAAATCATTTTCTTGCAGGGCTGAAACTTCGGCAATGAAGTTTTTGCCTTTATTGCGACGCCCACGCCGTACTAATCTATCCCCTAATATGTCTTGTTCACTGAGAATGCTAAGATCGCTAAGCGTAAATCCACTGACAATAGGTAGAACGAGACGCTTAATCTGCCCTTTGGCTAACCGCTCCATATCGAGGGAAGTCTCTATACTCCCGATGACGAGGTTATGATCCGCAAACACCCCTCCAATGCGCTCACTCGACCCTTGCGTCCATGAAGCCAGTATCGTTTTTTGTCCCCTATTTGCGAGTTCTCTAAGGTGCTGGCTAACGGACTTGAAAATATTGACACCTTCGGTTTGCCGTTCTGTGGCAAAACTACGCGCAGGCTTCCCGCCCATATTCATGGCTTTAACGGATGCAGATGCGTCGCTATCCAAAGTAAACGGTGAGTGATGACGGGCTGTAATTTGTGCCGTAAAAGCACTATATTCTGCGCCCATCAAATACAAATTATGTGGCGGCAATGCTTTATAACTTGCGGTTTTTTCCTTATGTTCGGCTCTCGCTTCGTAATAATCAGTGATCAAGTCTTTACGTTCGCTCTGCGCTTGCTCACAGAGCGCATCGAAAGCCCATAGGGCAGAGCTTGGAATATAGTCAAACAGGGTTTCGAGATTAGGGTATAGAAGTGGCAGCCAATGCTCTAAACCTTGGTAACGTATACCTTGAGACACTGCCGCATAGACAGGATCATCAGACAATCCACCACCAAATTCTTTTGTATAGGCTTTGCGGAAATGAGCAATGGTTACGTCATTGAGAAAAATTTCACTGACAGGAGCCAGTTTTATTTTGTCATGCTGGTTTAAAGACCTTTGACTATCAATATCAAATGAGCGCAAGCTTTCTAGCTCATCACCAAAAAAGTCGAGACGAATTGGGTTTACAAATCCTGGGGGGAATACATCAATCACGCCCCCACGAATTGCATAATCACCAGGCTCTATCACCGTGGATGCGCGTGTGTAGCCATTAAACGAAAAATAATCATCTAAGTCTTCGCGGTTAATTGTTTTGCCCTGTTCAAGGGTTAGCCCAGCTTTGTTCATGACATGACGCGGCGGCACTTTTTGGGCGAGGGCATTTATTGTTGTTATAACGATTACACAAGCACTACCACCCAGTGCACAAAGTGTGTTGAGTGTCCCTGCCCTGCGCGCCGTAATATTACGGCTTGGTGATATTCGGTCATAAGGCAGGCAATCCCAAGACGGGAAGTTTAGGCGTTCAATATCAGGCGCAAAAAAAGCAATTGCGCTATTAAACGCGTCGGCCCGTGCATCATCTTGGGCTACAAATACATTGACTCCGCCTCGTTTACGGGCGGCCCGCGCAAATACGAATGCATCCGCACCTTCAGGGATTTCTCCAACCTGCCAGTGTCCGCTGGCAGATGCATATGTAGAGATGGATAACATTATTTTATGAGATCAGGCTTATACGCTCTTAGTTTTTTAAACAGAGGCGTATCAAATTTCTTTGGCAGTTTCTGCACACCAGAAATCCAATCATAAATATCGTGATCCTTTTCAAAAAGTAAATCCTCAAACTGTTGAAACTCGCTGTTTGATAATTCTGCGGCATAGGTCTTTGCAAACCCACCTAGAATGAGGTCGGCTTCTTTGAAACCCCTATAATTTGCTCGGTGGATCATTTTTTTTACCCGCAATTCGTCCATGAGAATCTCCTAAAGCACAGCTATAATACATCCGCCACTTGATGTCTTGAAAAACACGGATACCATAGGTGTATGAGGCCCGAAATTTTATTTTCCCTGTTTGCAGATATCACCAATGTCAACGGCATTGGGCCGCGCAGTGCTGATTTGATTGAAAAAGCAATGGGCCGGCGTATGCGTGATGTTTTACTCACGCCGCCTTCTGGCATTTTAGAACGTAACGATTGCCCCAACATTGCCAGTTTAGAAGACTTACCCGAAAACACCATTGTCATTCTATCGGTGACAATTGATAAGCATATGAAAGGGCACAGTCGTAATCATCCTTACAAAATCATGGTGAGTGACGAAACGGGTGAATTACTACTCACCTTTTTCCATGCAAGAGCGGACTATTTGCACAAAGTTCTCCCAGAGGGCACAACTCGAATACTATCGGGTAAAATTGAACGCTTTCGCACCCAAACCCAAATCACCCATCCTGATTATATGCTCCCAGAAAACCAAAAAGATAGCATTCCAAACTTTGAAACCATTTATCCATTAACAGCAGGCCTGTCCCAAAAAATGGCTCGAAAAGCTATTATAGGCGCATTTGAAGTTATGCCAAAATTGCCCGAATGGCACGATTCAGCATTGTTAGAAAAGCAAGAGTGGCCTGCGTGGCATAAAGCCTTAGAGCAGCTTCATTTTCCAAGCAGTAAAATAGAAACGGGGATTGATACAAAACATCGACAACGCCTTGCTTATGACGAGTTCTTAGCGCGCCAACTCGCCCTTGCTTTGGCGCGAATTCATAACCGCCAAGCCAATGGCCATAGTTTTACAGACACAGGTGAGTTCACAAAAGATGTATTAGGTGCCGCTCCATTTATTCCCACAGATGCACAAATGCGGGTTTATAAAGAAATTGCCGATGATTTATCTGCCCCAGCCCGAATGGCTAGATTGTTACAGGGGGATGTCGGTGCAGGAAAAACATTTGTCGCCGCCCTTGCCGCAGCTCATGTTTGTGGTTCAGGCGCGCAAGTGGCCATCATGGCCCCAACAGAAATTTTGGCCCGACAACATTTAATCAGTTTGGGGGCTTTTTTAGAGCCTGCTAATTTAACGGTCGAAGCCTTCACAGGCCGGGATAAAGGCGGCCAAAGAGACGCTATTTTACGGGGCCTAAAAGAAGGTCATATAGATGTTATCTGCGGTACTCATGCTTTGTTTCAAGACGGCGTAGAATTCGCCAATTTAGGCCTCGTTATCATAGATGAACAGCATAGGTTTGGCGTAAAAGACCGTCTCCGCTTAAGCCAAAAAGGACACCAACCTGATATATTGGTGATGACGGCGACACCAATTCCTCGCACCTTAGCTCTGACCTCTTATGGGGATATGGACATTTCCATTTTAGACGAAAAGCCTTTAGGGCGTAAGCCAATTGAAACCAGAATAGTCCCGATTGAAAAAATGCAATCCGTCATCGACGGACTTAGCCGCGTCGTGGACAAAGGCGAACAAATTTATTGGGTATGCCCTCTCGTAGAGGATTCTGATTTGATTGACCTGTCATCAGCGGAAGAACGGTTTCGGCATTTGCAATCCCTATTTGGAGACCGTGTAGGCTTATTACACGGCAAAATGAAAGCGCAAGAAAAAGAGGCTATTTCCGAACAGTTCAAGCGAGGTGGTCTCGATATTCTCGTTGCAACAACTGTGATTGAAGTTGGCGTCGACGCCCCAGGCGCAACGATTATGGTCATCGAACATGCGGAACGTTTTGGTCTGGCCCAATTGCATCAATTACGTGGGCGGGTTGGCCGCAGTGAAAAAAAATCGTCCTGTATTTTGCTCTATAAAGGCCCGCTTGGCGTCAACAGTAAAGCCCGCCTAAGCATTTTACGTGACACAGAGGACGGATCTCTCATTGCTGAAGAGGATTGGAATTTACGAGGGAGTGGCGACTTATTAGGGGCCCGCCAAAGTGGAGTACCCGCCTATAAACTCGCCGATTTGGACGCCCACAAACATTTACTAGAAACTGCAGTCCAAGACGCACGGCTCATGGTTACAAATGATCCGAATTTACAAACGGCTAGAGGGATTGCTCTCCGTACCCTGTTATATCTTTTTGAACAAGATGTTGCGATTACTTTGATGAAATCCGGTTAGTCTTTTTAGATTTCGGCTTAACTAAATCCTCATTTGATGTGACCATTCCCCCTGAAATAATCATTTTAGCGCCCTCTTCTGGTGTCATATCGAGTATTTTTAAATCTGTGCGCTTAACAAAAACAAGAACGCCTGAAGTTGGGTTTGGTGTCGTGGCAATAAACACACACACATACCCCTCTTTAAGATATTTTTGCGGCGCTCCTTTTAAGTCTGTGGTAATGAAGCCAATCGCGAAAAGACCTTTGCGCGGATATTCCAACAAACAGACTTCTTTAAATGCCTGATCTTTTTGTTTAGCCATGGTGACAACGATTTGCTTCATTGTTCCGTAAATTGTCCGCACCAGAGGCACACGCGACAATAAACTTTCGCCAAATTTTAATATCCGGCTGCCAAAGAAATTTGTTGCCAAAGCGCCGAGCATCCAAATTGCGACCATTGAAACGACGATTCCAATTCCTGGCACAGAAAATGGCAAATATGTATCTGGATTGAGTTGCTCAGGAATTAAAGGCTTAACTGCTTTATCTGCGAAATCTACTAGCTTAACAATAACCCACACGGTTACCGCTATAGGCAGTGCAACGATAATGCCCGTAAAAAAACTGTTTCGAATAGCGACGACGAAACTATGTTTGTGTTTCTTTGTCTCTGTATCCAATTGTGAATTTGTCATAACTCTAGCATTTCAAAAATTTGTCCCTTAGTGTAAGCTGTAATTTACACTGGCGCAATTATCATTATCAGCCCAACCCCTTCTTTTTAGGAATATTGGAACATTTGTGTTTAAGCATTTACAAAAC
>JAESQI010000305.1 GCA_016765255.1 Robiginitomaculum sp.
ATCACCGGCTTTAACGGCAGGGAGGCGGACATCATTGCCGTCTTTTTCAGATCCGCTTTCCACGTAAAGGGTGAGGAACCCATCAAACCGAACCACACTCCCCGTAGCGCGCAGGCCAACGGTTTTGGCTTTGTCTTCGATGGTGATGGTGGTGCGTTCCAATTCTGCACTTGACATTTGGGAAGCTGTGGCTCGGTTCCAAATCAATTGGTAGAGTTTCGCTTGATCGCCTGAGAGCCGCAAAACATCTGGCGAACGGGTAAAACTGGTGGGGCGAATGGCTTCATGAGCCTCTTGGGCGTTTTTAGCTTTGGTCTTATAAACACGCGGCGAACTTGGTACATATTTGGCCCCGTATTTATTGGTGATTGTCGAGCGGGCCTCGGTAATGGCTTCGCCGACCATAGAGACACCGTCTGTTCGCATATAGGTAATCAGGCCCACGGTTTCGCCGCCAATATCAATGCCCTCATAGAGTTTTTGCGCTGTTTGCATGGTACGGGTTGAGCTAAAGCCAAGTTTACGACTGGCTTCTTGTTGTAAGGTCGATGTAGTGAATGGCGGTTGCGGGTTACGTTTTACGGGTTTGGCTTCGACATTTGTCACAGATAGTGACGCCGCTTTGATCGCGTCCCTTGCACTGAAAGCGAGGATTTCATTATTTAGACTAAACTTTTTAAGCTTCTCTCCATTCAAGGATACCAAATTGGCAGGAAAAACTTTGTCCTTGGCGGCGGTGATATTGGCGGCAACACTCCAATATTCTTCAGATTTGAATTGTTCGATTTCGGTTTCGCGCTCACAGATTAAACGCAAGCACACCGATTGCACACGGCCAGCAGAGCGAGCCCCTGGGAGTTTGCGCCACAAGACAGGCGATAATGTAAAGCCTACTAAATAATCAAGGGCGCGGCGGGCAAGGTAGGCATTGACCAATTCCATATCCAGTTCACGCGGCGCTTTAATCGCGTCGGTGACTGATTTTTTGGTAATGGCGTTAAACACGACCCGTTCGATTTGTTTTCCTTTGAGGGCTTTTTTCTGGCCCAAAACTTCGAGGAGATGCCATGATATAGCCTCACCTTCCCTGTCCGGGTCAGTCGCGAGAATAAGCTTGTCTGAATTTTTGAGGGCTTTGACAATGTCGCTGATACGGGTTTTAGATTTGGCGTCAATGGCCCAATCCATAGCAAAATCTTCATCAGGACGCACGGAGCCTGTTTTAGATGGCAAGTCCCGCACATGGCCAAAACTGGCGAGAACCTTGTAATCCTTGCCAAGATATTTTTCGATGGTTTTGGCTTTTGCTGGTGATTCCACAATTACTAAGTTCATAAAACACCATGATCTGGATGAGAGATTTTGGCGATATGGGGGTAAGTGTCCATGCTTGTCAACATATTGCGTGTAAATGTGTGTAGATTTTATCAAACACATCTTGTAGTTATAAATAAATAAATGCTATTTAAGGTGCAATGCGATAAATTTTATCAAATCGAATATTAGTGAGGTTTTAATGACAAATACATCATTACCCCCGTCTGGCCAAAGGCATGTTTCTGGTACTATGAAGGCATTCCCCAAGGATGAACAAGCACGGGATTATATAATTTTCATGTTGGGTGAGTTATGCGAGTTGGCGCAAAAAAACAAACACGATGATATATGGCCGTTTTTAAACCTCAGTTATTTGGCTATCTCTAAGCGTGAAAAAAAACGAAAATCACCTCGCTCATAAACTGCTCATAAATTTAAGGAAATTTTTCCGTCCACTTCAACGAGAATATCGCCAAATAATTCTAATTCCAACAATGCTGCTGCGGCGATTGGATAGGGTAGCCCGCTTTGGCGAATAATCTCGTCTCGAATAGTTGGCGTTGGAGAACATAGTGCCAAGATTATTTTATGGCCCGCATCAATATCATTTTGTACGCTATCCCAATTTATCTGCGGCGCAAGATAGCTGTTTTCGTCTTCTTCAAAGTCGGGGGTTGGGATATTACCGATCACATTTAAAATATCTTCACTGCTTTCGATCAAAGCCGCCCCTTGGCGGATCAAACGGTTACACCCCTTTGTGCGCGGATCAAGGGGCGAGCCGGGTGCGGCCATAACTTCGCGGTTTTGTTCGAGGGCGTAACGGGCAGTAATGAGCGTGCCAGAGCGTTCGGCAGCTTCTATGACAACAACCCCTTGGCACAGCCCGGATATGATCCTGTTGCGGCGTGGGAAGTCGCGAGCCGTCGCCCTATATCCGAGTGGACTTTCAGAGACGAGCGCACCTTTAGTGACCATGTCGTGATAAAGGTCAGTGTTTTGTCTAGGGTATATATGATTAACACCGCCGCCGAGTACGCCTATTGTACCTGTTTCCAACGCCCCCCAATGGGCGCTGGCATCAATGCCGCGAGCCAGACCAGAGACGATCACGAACCCTTCCTCGCCCAGTTCAGAGGCGATTTGTCGGGCAAATCTAAGTCCTATGGCAGATGCATTGCGCGATCCGATAATCGCAATGCAAGGCTTGTGCAATAGGGCAATATTTCCGAGCACACTAATGGTTGGCGGAGTTGGGTCAACGGCGCGGAGATATTTTGGATAATCAGGTTCGCAAGACGTTAAGAGCCGAATGCCCATATCTTCAAATGCTAACAATTCTTGCTCAATATCTTCCATTGGCGGGATCACCATTTTAGAGCGGCGGCCTGAGCGGTTCATCAAGTCTGGTAGAGCGTCTAAGGCCGCGCCCGCACTGCCAAATCGCGCCAGTAAATTGCTAAAGGCCACAGGGCCAACAGTTGTGGTACGGATCAATCGGAGCCAGTCGCATTTTTCACGAAAGGAAAGTTCGTACAGGGAAGGCTTCATTTTTTCTTGCCTAAACGCGGCTCTGTGCCTGCAATGATACGTCCAATATTTTCACGGTGGCGAAATATAATCACGGCCCCCAAAACCACACACAGTACGGCAATATTTTGATGTCCCATACTATATGCACCGATGGGGACGGCGATAGCGGTCAATATGCCAGATAGAGAGACAATGCGGGTCAGGAGGGCAGACACCAACCAAGCCCCTGCTGCCAACAAGGCTATGGGCCAAGACACTGCCAGCAACGCTCCGAAATAAGTCGCTACACCTTTACCGCCTTTAAACCGAAGCCAAACAGGATAACAATGCCCGATCAAAGCCGCGCCGCCCGCGACAAGCGAAGGCATAAATCCAAAAAAATGAGCGGCAATCAAGGCTGCAACGCCCGCTTTCCCTGCGTCCAAGACAAGGGTCAGGAGTGCAAGCTCTTTACGCCCCGTGCGCAAAACATTGGTCGCGCCAATTTTGCCCGACCCGATATTGCGAATGTCACCTTGCCCTGCAAATTTGGCAATCAAAAGCCCAAACGGAATAGATCCCAACAAATAGCCACCAAATAGGGCGAAAAGAATTTCAGTTGTTATCATTATAATAGTGTGCCCTTAGATATCATCAGAGTCAAAACCGATTTTACTAAAAAAGTTGGCGAAGTTTCGAGCCTCAAACCCAGTTCATCCCATACACCCTCGCTCATACCGTTGAAAAGCGTTATCTCATGAAATTTTAGCGCCCCACTCTGCAAAAGACCTCGCCCATCAGCGGGGTGAGCAAAGTATGGTAAGGCTGGAATTCCCCCAGAGAAGCCGAAACGAGATGCTATAAATTTCCCGAGATCGGACATTGGATAGATCAACAGGCCTTATTACGGGGGTCTCTATTTGATTGTCACGGCTAACAATGTAATGATAAGTTTGAGATAGGCGTCGAATGGAAAGTGCATATGAAACACAGGTTCATTGAACTAATTAAGAAATATTGCGCGAGCGGGCTATTGTTAGCATTTGCCATAACCCCGCAATTAGCATTCGCACAATCTGACGATCTTGATACCAATATGGCGAAATCTCCGCGTGCATTGGTTGAGGCTGTCACAATTCCTGCCTTTCTCCCGCCTGAAGAATACAAAAAACAATCAGAACAATCGGCCAATACCCGGTTGTTCTCAACAGGTATTGCGCCGCTTCGCCAACCTTTAGCGGATGCACATGATCCCTATTCCTCGATTACAGCAGCAGAGATCAAAGCCTACGGCGATAAATTGGTTGGTTTCGCCGAGCAATCTCGAAATGACGGAAAAATCCTTTGGGGCCGCATAGAAGGCACAAAATATGAGCAAGATGCCCATAAATGGATTTATTCAACCCTTAAAAGTTTTGGTTTGAAAGATGTTCATTACGACAAGTTTCCAACTTACGAATCGATCTGGTTTCCCTCTAAAAATAGCCTCGAAGTTGTGCATGGGACAGGGATAACAGACGGAAAACCCTTTGCCGTCGAAGGCGCAATAACACCCTTCCCGTCCAAAATCACACCTAAGGGAGGTATAGAGGCCGAGCTTATCTATGTGGGGGACGGCACCGCAGCGGAGCTCGTGGGACGCGACCTTACGGGCAAAATCGTGATGGTGCGTGGCCGCGCAGAATCGAGCGCCCTGTTTAGCTCGGTGCGCATTGCCTATTCACGCATTGCCACTGGTAAATGGGGCACACCCGCAGGGTTTATAGTCTGGTGGCAAATCCCCGGGGTTAAACAAGTCGCTGGACGTGTCGGCGCACCCGGCGGCGGCGACCAACTTGGTGAAGTGCTACCCTGGATCGGTATCAACGACGAAAATGGCTATTATCTGCGTAAGTTGCTCGACCGCGCTACCCCGAAAGACCCCGTAACAGTGAAGCTGATTGTTGAAGGTCGAAACCACTCACCAGCAGAATTGCAGACCGGAAATGTCTATGCGCTATTGCCTGGTAAATCTGGGAAATATATAATGATGTTTACTCATGTTGATGGGTATTTTTACGGACTGCACGACAATGGGGCTTCGGTGGCTGCAAATATGGCTCTGGCACGGCATTATGCAGCAATGCCATTGGAACAGCGCGAACATGGGTTTATCTTTTTGTTTGAGGGCGGGCATGAGCGCACAGGCGTCGGCGGGACGCGGGATTTTGCTAAGAAATATAGCGATCTGATGCGCAATGATATTTTGCTAGTGACCCGTATGGAGCATTTGGGCTTTACCCAACAGCTCAAGGAAGGATTTATCACGGGCCCAACCAATGTCGGTTCACCTGTATTTCTCAATCTCTCTAACCGAAGTCCACTCTTGCTTAAATTATTCAAAGAAGCTGTCAGCCAATATGGGGTCAGTTTGGCGGATTTGTACTCCAATGATCTTGCGACCGACGAGATTGCTTTTTACCCGCCATTCAACGATTTCGGCAATCCCATTTTTGCAGGCCTGCTCCAAACGGGGGCATATTATCACACGACAGCAGATGTGGACATGAAGGGTGTAAGTTTTGTCGAAATGGAGAAAGCGACCCGGGCTTTCGCCTCTATTTTTGACAAGTTGGGGAAATATACCCTTTCGGATTTGCGTAAAGACGAAGTTCCTTATTTAACGAGCAATGTCTATGCCAGCCCGATGTTCAAGCTATATTTGGGGAATAACTGACTGTTAGTTCAAACCGTAGATAACCCAAAACTTCCAGCGATAAAAAGCGCCAAAACAAAGCAAACCTCATATATGAAATTGACACCCACACAAACAAACCTCTCAAGACGTAAACTTCTTTGGTCTGCTGGGGCGACAGCTTTGCTCGCCGCGCCCTTGGCGATACCAGCGACCAAAGCCTTGGCTAAAATTGGGCGTAAACTTGATGAATTTATCGGTTATGATGCTTTGGGGCTCGCGGATTTAATCAAATCGAAACAAATAACACAAGCTGAGCTCGTCGAAATTTTTATCCGGCGTATTGAAGTTATTAATCCAGCCATAAATTTTATGACCAATCGGACTTTTGAGCGGGCGCAGAAAAACGCCAAATCCGGCACATTTGGAAAAAATACACGCTTTGCAGGCGTCCCTATTCTGATGAAAGATTTAATCAATATAAAAGGCCTGCCAATAACCCACGGATCGAAACTGTTCAAAGACAATATAGCCGCCAAGGGTACACACTACACCGACGCGGTCGAACGGGCTGGGCTCAACATCATTGGCCTAACCAATGTACCAGAAATGGCCAGCTTTATTATGACGAGCAACGAGCTTTTCGGCTCCACTTACAATCCGTGGGACATGGATTATTCAGTATTTTCGTCCAGCGGCGGTGCTGCGGCGGCGGTGGCCACCGGCGTTGTTCCCATGGCACACGGCACAGACGGCGCGGGATCGAACCGCCTGCCCTCCTCGGCGACAGGGGTTTACGGCATGAAACCAACCCGCTACAGACAATTATCAGGCGAAGTGGACGGGTCGCATAGTACCACCAAAACCAACCAGATGATAAGCCGCACGGTAAGAGATAACGCGGCGGCATTTGACGCTACAGAGGATAAGTCTGGGGGGCATTACAAGCCGGTAGGTTTCGTAAAAGGCCCGTCGAAACGCCGTCTCAAAGTGGGCTATGTCACCAGCAATGACAATCAGCTCTTGCCAATGGAGCGAGACGTAAGACGCGCCCAAGCGCGCACCGCGCAATTACTTGAGAATATGGGACATAAGGTCG
>JAESQI010000306.1 GCA_016765255.1 Robiginitomaculum sp.
GGCGTGTTGTTTGATTTCTTCCTCACCCTGATTTTGGTGCCAGCCATGTACGCCATGGGTGTCGATATTAAGCGGACATTTAAGGGCATGTGGACAGGTGAAAAGCAACCTCCACTGGGCTCTACATATGACGAAGAACTTGCCGTTGTATTAGAAGGCCATGAGGCTGGTGAGGTCTTGGAAGCAAACAAAGACGCTGGGTCTGTTGCCCGTCCTGCGCCTGCCGAATAATTTAAACCCATCAATATAAAAGGAGAGTAAAATGAAACTGAAATATATCATCACACCGAGCCTGTTGGTTCTGGGCCTCGCTGCGGGATTAACCGCGTGTAGCCCAAAGGACACAAAAACCGCAGTCGTAGAAGCTGTCGTACAAAAACCTGAACTTGGCAGTTTTGGTATTGCCACCAACTACATTGATGACACGGTAAAGCCCGGAGATAATTTCTTTAAATACGTCAATGGCGGATGGATAAAAAATACTGAAATCCCTGCCGATAAATCCAATTACGGATCATTTACGGTCCTTGCTGACCGTTCGGAAACACAAGTCAAAGCCATCATTGAAGACGCCTCTAATACAAGAAGTAAAATGGGCACTCCCGAACAAAAAATCGGTGATTTATACGCGGCTTTCATGGATACAGATGCCATTGACGCCGCTGGTATAGGCGCTATTTCTGATGATCTCGCTAAAATCAATGAGCTAAAAGACCATAGTGCCGTTGCTACGCTCATGGGAGACCCTTCCATGTCGCTTAATTCCATCGTTGGTGGATGGGTCACTGTTGATTCCAAGGACATAGAGCATAATATTTTTTATATGACCCAATCAGGTCTAGGCATGCCAAATCGTGGATATTATTTGGATGAGGACGACAAATCTGTTGGACTACGCGCAAAATATATGACCTTTTTAAAGGCGATGCTTTCAGCGTCTGGAGCTGATGATGTAGATGCCCGGGCATCTGCTGTCATGGCATTTGAAACGGAAATTGCCAAAACTCATTGGGCCCCCACTAAACGTCGTAACCGCGACCTTACCTATAACAAAATGACTATGGCTGAACTTATCGACTATGCGCCAGGTTTTGACTGGCAAGCTACTGCAGATGCAAGTGGAGTTGGGGCTCAAAAAGCCTTTGTTATTCGTGAAACTGATGCCCTGCAAGGTTCAGCCAAAGTTTTCGCAGACACCCCCCTTAATGTGATCAAAGATTATTTGACCGCCCATTATATTAGTGCCAATTCGGCTTATCTTCCAAGCGCAATTGACGCAGAAAGTTTTGCTTTCTACGGACAAGCGCTACGCGGCACCAAAGAACAACGCGCACGTTGGAAACGTGGTGTTCGCCAAGTCAGTGGAACCTTGGGTGAAATGATTGGCCAAGTCTATGTGAAACGCCATTTCAAACCCGCCGCCAAATCACAAATGGACGCATTGGTTGTTAATTTGCGCAGTGCGTTTAAAGACGGCATTGATAATCTGGAATGGATGGGTGCAGAGACCAAAGTGGAAGCTCAAGATAAATTGGCTAAATTTTATCCAAAGATTGGCTATCCCAAAAAATGGATTGATTATTCTTCTATGAATATAGACCGTAATGATCTGATTGGCACGATAAAATCGTCCAACGTTTGGGCGTGGAACGAAATGATCTCAGAACTTGGAAAGCCGATTGACCGGGAAAAATGGGGCATGACGCCGCAAACAGTCAATGCCTATTATAATCCGGGCCTCAATGAAATTGTCTTTCCAGCCGCAATTTTACAAGCACCTTTCTTTGACCCTAATGCAGATGCTGCTGTAAATTACGGCGGTATTGGCGCTGTTATTGGTCACGAAATGGGCCACGGTTTTGATGACCAAGGTTCTAAATCTGACGGCAATGGCCAACAACGCGATTGGTGGACAGAAAGTGATAAGGCGGCTTTTAAAGTCAAGACAAATGCCCTCGTCGCGCAATACGCGGCCTTCGAGCCTTTGGAAGGCTTATTTGTAAACGGTGAGTTGACTTTGGGTGAAAACATTGGTGACCTCACAGGGATTACCATGGCCTATGCCGCCTATAAAAAATCACTCGGTGGTAAGGAAGATAAAATTATTGACGGCTTTACGGGTGATCAACGCTTCTTCATGTCTTATGGTCAAATCTGGCAACGTAAATTCCGTGACGAAGCCTTGCGCAACCGGATAAAAACAGATCCGCATAGCCCAGGAGAATACAGAGCCAATGGGATTGTACGTAATTTTGATCCTTGGTACGCCGCCTTTAATGTGCAGCCTGGTGACGCGCTGTACCTAGCCCCAGAAGACCGCGTAAAAATCTGGTAGCAACATTATTCAATTCAGACAAAAACCCGCGAGAATCTTCGCGGGTTTTTTATTGTCTTTTTTATTGAGGCGCACCTTTTAAAGCAGCAAACATTGCCTTGGCACGCCCCCCAATGCTGGGTTCACACGCGATTATCTGTGCGTTGCGTCGCCGTAATTTTCCGGGGTATGTACCGATTTTCCCCAAATGGGTTTCGCTGCCTGCTTCTAACCGTCCATACAATTTAGCTACATTTGCAACAAGACCTTTGGCGGCGATATATCCTGAATTGACGCTCACATCTTCACTGGCATAATGGCGCTTATAGCCGTCTATGCCTTCGCCGAGATCAATGCGCGAATACCCTAATGTGTCCGCCGCGTCTATCAAGGCTTCAAGGAGTTGGATGCCGGGCGCCAAGTGTTGGCAATCATTATCATAGCCAACCATCCAACTATGAAAAATAGTTCCGTCCGTTAAGCCCAGATCAATGGCCACTAACTTATCTCCAAAATACAAAGCGTGCATATCTGCGCGCAATTTTGCATCTGGCCCCGCTTGCCATAATGTGTGTAAAAGTGTCTCTGCCCAGCCAGTTGACAAAACATCGTATTTCCCCGTTTGGATGAATTTTTCCCGTTTCCATTTAATCAATTGGTCAAAAACATATTTGTCTTTGCTGGCCAATTCAGTACGGATCGGCCCTAATTCTTCGGCCTTACGGATGCGCCGCCTTGTGCTTTTTAAGTGGCGACGGTAACTAGAATTACGACCCTCTCGCCAAGCGGCGGCTCCCTCAGAAACATCCATAACCGTACAGTCAATGTCTTGGCGGGCAAAAATATTTTTACCTTTCGGTAGATTGACACTGGCACTAAAATTATAAACGCCAATCCCAGATTTGGCCATGAGGCCAGCAAGATCAAAGCCCGGATCGTCAAGTATTTCCGCTGCGCATATAAGTCCATGATAATCCGTCATAGGTGCGCCTATAGGTCTCGCACTGCCAAACCCGCCCCCATTTTTACGCACAGCCTGAAAAGGCAAAAAAGCAATTGGGGTGTTATTTTGCGTGATACATAAAATATAAACATCATCGACAATTCTGTCTAAAACTTGCATATATTCAAGGCTAAAATAGGGGCTATACAGGGCGGGATTAACCCGCCTAAATGTTTCCCAGCACTCCTTTTGCGCCTTTGACACCGAAGCTGGTTTTATGATTTTTGCACTATATTTAGTCACACAAACGCCTGTTTTTATTCCACAAAAGCAGACACTAACAGGATTTAGTTGAAACCGCCTTAACGCGCAGGCACAGCAGAGCTGATTAAATTTAGCGGGATCGAGGTCGTATCTTTGGTTTGGCGCACCACAATACGCGACTGAATATCGGATACTAAGGAAATTGACAACAAGGTTTCACGCAGGAACATATCATAGGAATGCATGTCTTTTGTGACAATGCGGAGCATAAAATCAACTGCGCCCGTGACCACAGCGCACTGAACAACTTCTGGCATAGTTGCGACCGCCCGCTCAAACTTTTCCATATTTTCCTTGTTGGGTAAGGACAGCTTAACAGCCACAAAAACTTCAA
>JAESQI010000307.1 GCA_016765255.1 Robiginitomaculum sp.
CTCGAAGCTCTCGCCAAGGATTTAGACGTGCCTGTCCTCGCCCTCGCCCAGCTTTCACGCCAAGTTGAGCAACGCGACGATAAGCGCCCACAACTGTCCGACCTTCGCGAATCAGGTTCTAACGAGCAAGACGCGGATGTTGTTATGTTTGTATTCCGCGAAGAATATTATCTATCACGCACCGAACCACGAGAAGGCACGGAAGAGCATTTGAAATGGCAAGACGATATGACGGCGCTGCATGCCAAGGCTGAAGTGATTGTTGGCAAGCAGCGACATGGGCCAATCGGCACTGTCAAATTAGGATTTACGGCTGAGCTGACTAAATTTAGCAATCTGTCGATTGATGACCGTTACGTCGAGAGTGTGCACTAATGCGCGAAACCGATGGGCGGTCATATTCTTCGCGCCCCGTCCTGACCATAAACCTCAGTGCCGTTATCGAAAATTATAAATTCTTGGCAGCAAAAGTTGCACCTGCAAAAATCGGGGCCAGTGTCAAGGCGGATGCTTACGGCCTCGGCATTATACAAATCGGCAAAGCCCTTTACGGGGCGGGGTGTCGCACATTTTTTGTTGCCCATGCGGGCGAAGGAAAAATTTTACGGGGCGCGATTGGTAACCAACCCAATATTTATGTCCTATCAGGCCCCACCCCCCAAGACAGCGCATTATTTTTTGGCTCTACCCTCAAGCCCGTTATCAATTCCCTGACCCAAGCAAGGGACTGGATCAAAACCATTGACGGGGTAAAACGTCCGCCGCGCACGGCTCTCCACTTTGATACAGGCCTAAACAGACTCGGCATTCCCAGCAGTGAAATTGAAATTTTCGTCAAAGAAGACGGGCTAATGGACGCACTCAATGTCGACCTTGTTATGTCGCACCTTGCTTGCTCATCCCTGCAAGATCACCCTTTGAACAAACAGCAACTTGACCTGTTCAAACGCACAGCAGCCCAAATGCCTATGGTCAATCTCAGCCTGGCAAATACAGGCGGAATATATCTTGGAAAACCCTATCATTTCAAGCTGGTAAGGCCAGGAATTGGTCTATTTGGTGGCACAACAACTGACACGCCAAACCTTGAAAAAACCCGTCCTGTTATCGAATTACACGCCCCCGTTTTGCAAATAAAAAATGTCAATAAAGGCGAGACATTTGGCTATAACGCCCTCTATACAGCTGCCTCTCACATGAAAATTGCTATCGTCAGCGCAGGGTATGCTGACGGTCTCCCCATCAGTTTAAGTGGCACGGACAATGCCGTTATTTCCCATGCCCGCCTCGGCAAAGAAAACGCTCCGATCATTGGCCGCATCAGCATGGACTACACCATTCTCGACATTACCAATCTAAAAAAATATGTCGAGCGCGGAGAAAAGGCCGTGTTTTTTGGGGCTAATTTAGATACCCAAGCAAAACAAGCCCAGACCATAAACTATGAAATTCTCACCCATCTTGGCCAAAGATGTAAACGAGTATATATTAGAGATGGTAAAGAATAAAAAAAACTTTGCCTTCCCTCATTTTTTGCTTGTTTTAGAATAATTCTAACCATATAGAACCTAAAGATTATCATACCACTTTGGAGAAAATTATGCCTACTCATGTACCAAATGTTGTTTTTAAAACCCGCGTTCGTGATGAAAGCCTAGGCGGTGACAATCCGTTTAAATGGCTAGATGTGTCTTCTGACGATGTTTTTAAAGACAAGAAAGTCGTTCTTTTCTCCCTGCCTGGCGCCTTCACACCCACCTGTTCGACCTCTCACCTCCCCCGCTATGAAGAACTTTATGAAGACTTTAAAGCACAAGGTGTCGACGCGATTGTTTGCTTGTCCGTAAATGATGCCTTCGTCATGTATCAATGGGGCCTCAAACAGGGCGCGACAAATGTATATCTCCTCCCAGACGGTAGCGGTACATTTACTCGCCAAATGGGCGCACTGGTGGATAAAAGCAATATTGGCTTTGGTATGCGCTCTTGGCGTTATTCCATGCTGGTTGAGGATACAAAAATCACCAAAATGTTCTCAGAAGCTGGCTTTGAAGATAATTGCGAAACCGACCCGTTTGAAGTTTCAGACGCGGATACAATGCTGAATTACCTCAAAGGCTAGTTTGAAACAATGCGGATAAATACTGTCATAGATTTAAGCATTAGCGACTTTAAAATTCACTTGCCATAGCTTAATATTAGTTTGACACCCGACGAGAGATGCAGACGTGATAATGCCAACTGAAATTATCGCCGTTATAAGCCCGTATTCTATGGCCGTGCCACCGCTATCACTTTGAATATACTGTCTTAATAAATGTTCCACAATTTGCCCTCTTAGTCATATTAGGTCAATATAGACCTCATCTTGACTTAAAATACAACAATATCGTTTATATTATACCAAAACTTATAGTTACATAAAAGTTAAGCCTTTTTACTGCAAACTATCGAGGAGTTTCTCAGCTGATTGATAGTCAATTTTTCCCGTACCAAGTATGGGAATTTCGGGGACGATCATCACCTTTTTGGGCACGGACAATTCGGGAACACCGTGTTGTTGTGCCCATGTTAAAACTTCCATACGGTTGGCCTCTTTGCAATCAGATATCAGAATAATTTGTTCGCCTTTTTTGGGGTCAGGCCTGATGAGGGCGACATGTTCATTGTCGGGCCACACCGCTTTGGCGCAATTTTCAACAACGGCTAAGGAAATGGTCTCGCCGCCAATATTGGCGAAGCGTTTGACGCGCCCCCGAATGGCCACAAAGCCGTCTTCATCAATTTCAACAACGTCGCCCGTATCGTGCCACCCGTCTTTGAGAAGTTGAATGACGCCGGGGTTTTCGCTGGTAATATAGCCAAGCATGACATTGGGGCCTTTGACAAATAACCGCCCGCCCCTTTTGATACCGGGCACAGGTTCAATACGGTGCTGGAGGCCTGGCATGAAATGCCCGACCGTGCCGTGCCGATTGGCATCGAGCTGATTTACTGCAACCACTGGCGAGGTTTCTGTAACGCCGTAACCTTCCAAAATTGTCAAACCATGTTTTTTCTTCAGGAATGCCCGCGTTTCGTCGCGGACTTGCTCGGCCCCGCATACGGTAATCCGAAGCCCCGAAAGCACGCCAGCCTTACACGAACGGGCATAGCGACTAATGAATGTATCGGTGGCAAACATAATCGTCGCCCCTACTTTCTCAATTCTCTCAGGAATGAGTTTTACATGCAAAGGAGACGGATAAAGGGCAACTTTCATGCCCGTAAATAATGGGAACAATAATCCTCCCGTCAATCCAAAACAATGAAAGGTCGGGAGCGGATTAAATACGACATCACTGTCTGGCCTGAGATCATCAATATGGGCTCGAATTTGCTCCACATTTGATACCAAATTTTTATGACTGAGCGCCACGCCTTTCGGATTGCCTTCTGTACCTGAAGTAAAGAGGATAACCGCTGGCGAATTATGCGACGGCTTGGCTGCAAATATCCTCGGAAAAGCCGATCCAAGTACGGCCACGATTTTATTTTTTGTGGTGAGACCGTCCCTTACATCCTCAAGATAAATAAATTCTACATGCGGGGATAATGTTTCAACAAGGTTTTCCAACCCACCGATCTCAATAAATTTATGAGCGGTAATCACCTTAGTCACTTCGGCGGCTTTAAACGCCGACAATAAATTATGACTGCCAGCAGTGAAATTCAGCATAGCGGGAATACGCCCTATGGCTTGCAGGGCAAAAAACGCCAATGCCGTCCCTGCACCTGTGGGCAGTAAAACCCCTACTTTTTCTTTAGCCTTGGTTTGCGATTTGATCGCACTACC
>JAESQI010000308.1 GCA_016765255.1 Robiginitomaculum sp.
GACTTCTTGCCCAAGATAAAATTGGAACTGGTTTTGGCAGATGATCTTGTCGAACGAGCACTTGAAGCTATTCAAAGTATTGCCAAAACTGGAAAAATTGGCGACGGTAAAATTTTCGTTTCAAACATAGAACAAGCCGTCCGCATTCGGACTGGCGAAACTGGCGATGCCGCTCTTTAAGCGATTAAGAAAACAACTCAAAACCCTACTATATATAACCCTAAGTGAATGAGGAAATTATGTCAGAAGACGTTCTAAAAAGAATAAAAGATGAGAAAATCGGCTATGTGGATTTACGCTTTACCGATGTAAAAGGCAAAATGCAGCATGTAACCTTTGATGCCAGCCTTGTTGATGAAGATTTATTTGAGGACGGCACAATGTTTGACGGCTCCTCTATCGAAGGTTGGAAAACCATCAACGAATCCGATATGGTATTGCTCCCCGACGCAAGTACCGCCGATATAGACCCGTTCTACCAGCAAGAAACCCTGACTATGTTTTGCGACATTTTAGAACCTGATACGGGCGAAGCCTATAACCGCGACCCACGCGGCACTGCCAAAAAGGCAGAGAACTACATTAAATCAGCAGGTATTGGCGACACAGTTTATTTTGGCCCAGAAGCCGAATTTTTCGTCTTTGACGATGTAAGGTGGAGCACAGACTCGCACAATACAGGCTATTCATTTGATAGTGTCGAAGGCCCCTACAATACTGGCACACAATATACAGGCGGCAATATGGGTCATCGCCCGGGACATGGCGGCGGCTATTTCCCTGTACCGCCCATTGACCATGAACAAGACATGCGCACAGAAATGCTGTCCGTGATGACAGAGCTTGGGCTTGAGCCTGAAAAGCATCACCACGAAGTTGCGCCGTCCCAACACGAACTTGGGATGAAGTTCAACACACTGCTTAAAATTGGCGATAACATGCAGCTTTATAAATACATTGTGCACAATGTTGCCCATGCTTACGGTAAAACCGCTACATTTATGCCAAAACCTGTTCATGGTGATAACGGCACGGGTATGCACGTTCACCAGTCAATCTGGAAAGACGGCAAGCCTTTATTTGCCGGTAATGAATATGCGGGCTTGTCCGAAAGTTGCCTCTATTATATCGGCGGCATTATCAAACATGCCAAAGCCATCAATGCTTTCGCCAATGCCTCCACCAATAGCTATAAACGCCTCGTCCCGGGGTTTGAAGCGCCAGTTATGCTCGCCTACTCCGCCCGTAACCGCTCGGCGTCTGTGCGTATTCCGTGGTGCGCGTCCCCTGCGGGCAAACGCCTCGAAGTTCGCTTCCCAGACCCTGCTGGCAACCCCTACCTTACCTATACAGCTCTCCTTATGGCCGGCCTTGACGGGATAAAAAACAAAATCCACCCGGGCGACCCTATGGACAAGGATTTGTATGACCTACCGCCGCAAGAAGCCGCGAATATTCCGCAAGTCTGTGGATCTTTGCAAGAGGCCTTAGAAAACCTCGATAGCGACCGCTCATTCCTCACACAAGGCAATGTGTTTGATGACGACCAAATCGACGCCTATATCGAGCTTAAAATGGAAGAAGTCCACCGCCTAGCCATGCACCCCCACCCCGTTGAATTTGATATGTATTATAAATGCTAGGTTGGTTTTGTAGGGAACAATGATTATAGGCCCGTTGGATAATTTCGGCGGGCCTTTTTTTTTGGACTGATGTGTCGTAAAAAATGGCGAAAAAACAATAATACAACACGAAAATAAATATTGCCTAAATAGCCACAATCGAGAAATAAATACAACGATTCATCTTTTGTTCTTGATTGTCAGTTTTATCTGTCATAGCAAATGGGTACTTACTTTTAGTTTCGCAAGGTGAAGAAATGAATGTCTCGGTTAAAGAAGCGGCGCTGTATCTACAGGTGTCGGAGCAATACGTTCGCACCCTTATAAGGGCAAAAAAAATACCCGCAAAACGTAGTGGCAATTCTTGGGAATTACCTTGGGAAGACGTACTCCTATATGAACATATTGGCGAAAAATTAAACAAGTCACTAGAAGACCACCCGCGTCAAGACAAAGGTGCAAAACCCATAAATTGCTTGAGCTTCTTTTCTGGCGCTATGGGACTTGACCTTGGCCTAGAAAAAGCAGGCGTTTCTACATTGCTTGCTTGCGAGGTCGATAAGGCGAGCAGAAAAACCATTATCGCCAACAGACCCGACATAGCACTCATTGGGGATATTAGGGATTATACCGCAGAACAAATATTGGAAGCAGCAGGGTTACGCGCTGGCGAAGTCGATATTATGGCAGGAGGCCCCCCATGCCAATCATTTAGCTCTGCTGGAAAACGTCAAGGGTTTAGTGACGAGCGCGGAAATGTGTTCCTTACATTTATAGATCGCATTATCGAAATTCAGCCAAAGTTTGCGATCATCGAAAATGTAAGAGGCCTACTATCAGCAGCGTTGGCACATACACCTCATCAATTACGAAATGACAAAGATTACCAAATGTCTATTGATGAAGTTCGGGGTAGCGCTTTGTTATATGCAATAGAGAAGCTAAAAGAAGCAGGGTATGGCCTCTCCTTCAATTTATATAATTCCGCAAATTTCGGCTCACCACAAAAAAGAGAACGGGTTGTTATCATTTGCTCAAGGGACGGGCAGGAACTACCTTACCTTAACCCTACGCATTCAGAACATGGTGATTTTGGTTTACCAAAGTGGAAAACTCTTAAAGATGCCATAAAAAGCCTAGATAACATTGAGCATGACTTCGTAACATTTCCTGAAAAGCGCTTAAGGTTTTATCGGTTACTTAAAGATGGTCAAAACTGGCGCAACTTACCGATTGAGTTACAAAAAGAAGCTCTTGGAAAATCTTTTTTTGCAGGTGGTGGAAAAACGGGGTTTTTCCGGCGAATTGCTTGGGACAAACCAGCTCCAACTTTAGTCACCCACCCAGCAATGCCAGCGACTGATTTATGCCATCCAGAAGAATTGAGGCCGTTGAGTGTACAAGAATACCAAAGTATTCAAGAATTTCCTGATAGCTGGAAAATTGAAGGCGGAAAAATTGACCGATACAAGCAAATTGGAAACGCAGTACCTGTTTCACTCGGATATGCAGTAGGCCGATTGGTTGTGAACGCTATGAATAATAAATATGAGCAACCACCTGCTTATTTCCCATATTCAAGGTATAAAAAAACCGACCATGAAAGCTGGAAACACTCTGTTCTTGCGGAGCAAGAAAAGATGAAGCAAAAAGCGGAGTTTGATGAACAAACCCAAATAGAATTGTTTGCTTAGCCCTTCCAAGGGTTTCCATGTTCGATAGTGAGTGCCTTCGGGTTAGCTTTAATGATGGTGTGCACAAAGTCTACGAAACCATCTTCGGATAATGCATCTATTCCGCACATCTCATTGAGCAAATCCCACTTGTATTCTATCCTGCTGGCCTCAATCCGGTACCACTTTTTTATTGAAGTCCCGTCTCGAACACGAACGCTTGAGCTGTTTTCCGAATTGCTTCTATTTTTAATTTGCAAAAGCTCACCGTTCTCTTTTACGAAATCCACTGACTTGACAGTTTCTCCCCATGCACAATGCCATCCAGATTTTGACAAATTCCTTGCTAAATATTCTTCCAGGAAAAGGCCTAAAATATTTTCGGAAGACATACTTAAGCGGTGGGCAAAGGAAATTTTATTTAAATCGTCATCGGTTAAATGTGAAAGCCTTGCTCCAATAATACTATCGATAATTGGATCGGCTAAAGTTCCGGGAGGGTTAGATACTCTTTGTGATACCCTCCCGCAAAAGCCCTTATGGTATTTCACAACCCATTTTTCGATGGCGGATATTTTCCCATCCTTGCTGTTTTTGACATTGGTTGGAGCCAAAGCCGTATTTTTAGAAATAACAGAAAAGACAGCATTGATCCCTTTATCCCAAGAAACCCCGTGTTGTTTCGCGGCAAGCATTGCGTCTTCTAATGCTTTTATTGTGCCTATCTCATCTAAAACTTCCTGCAATTTCAATATAGCCACTTCAACCCCCCAACCTTTTCGAATCAATTTCAACTTGAACTGTATAGGAACAGGTAAACCACTCCCATAAAACCCCAAGCATTTCTTTGCAGTTTGTAATCATTAAATTCTCGACGTAGGGGGTTTGATTGGTTACAAGGTTTTGAATCGGTGCGGGTACCTCTTGCATTGAGCCATTATAATGACCTCAAATGGGGCAAATAGGAAAAGACGAAACATGAATATTCGCCGCTACATTCTCTCTGCCTCATTGCCTGTCTTGGCCATTGCCATGCCTATTTCGGCGTTGGCACAAGTCGAAATCACGGACGCGCAAACAACTGGAATAAACACATCAACCAGCGGCAATAACGCGGCCCCTTCGGATGTAACGATCACAGCTACAGGCAGTGTAGTTGTCACCACAGGGGCAGCAGTTACCGTTGATTCTGATAACGCGGTCATCAATGACGGTTCAATAACATCACTAGATGCAGACGACACAACAGGTATTTTGATAAGTGGCAATAGGACAGGGACTATAACCAATAACAATCTCATCTCTTTAACTGAAACCGTGCCAACAGATGATTTAGCCCTTGGTGCAGATATTGCTGTCGGGTCGGGTCGGGTCGGCATTCTTATTTCTGGTGCTAGCCAATTTATTGGCAATATTGAGAATAGCTCAACTGGCCAAATCATAATTTCAGGACAAGATTCGTCTGGGATCAAACTTGCCGCCTTGTCTTCGGTTACAGGCAATATCAATCAAAACGGCAGAATTACCGTATTTGGAGAACGTTCCACTGGCTTGGACATCATTGGCGATGTAATTGGCAATCTTGCCGTCAACGGCGCGATTGTTGCAACGGGCGAAGATGCAAGCGCGATTAAGGTTTCTGGCGATGTAACCGGCAGTTTAAAAGTGACAAGCCTATTAAGCGGTACAGGCTATTTGACTGCAACGCGCATTCAAGTAGGTACACGCCCCACCACTGCGGGTCTTATTCTTTTAAACGACACAGGCAGCGTGCGACAAGCTGGCTCCGTTGTGCAAATCAACGGCAATATTGGCCAAGGCATTCACTTTGCAGAGCTTAGGAGCGATACAGACGTACTTATATCTGTTGCAAGCGTCGCTATGATTGGTAGCGCGCCCGCCATCCTCATTGACGGCAATGGGACACCGATTGCGATTGGCCGTGTTGGGCAGATCACTGACCCAAACAATGCTGATTTTGATGCAGATTTACAATATGCTTTTGTCAATCAAGGCACACTCCTCGCGGACGGCCTGCTTGACGATATCAGCGCAACCACCTTTTCACTCAGAGACGCCACACTTGAAGGCGGGATCAACAATACCAGGACCATGCGCGCAACTGTTTACCGTAGCGGGATTGATCCTGCCGCGACGGC
>JAESQI010000309.1 GCA_016765255.1 Robiginitomaculum sp.
AGTTGTTATAAAGGGAAGGTCACAGTCCCCCCTCAAATATGGGGGGTCTGCAACCAAAATGGCGAACATCCACAAGGAAAGCTGGTCACAGTCCCCCCTCAAATATGGGGGGTCTGCAACCCTGATTTTGTTTTCACAGCAGGTATGTTTGTCACAGTCCCCCCTCAAATATGGGGGGTCTGCAACGCTTGTGCGGGGGGTTCGTCAATGGTTTCTGTCACAGTCCCCCCTCAAATATGGGGGGTCTGCAACAGGAGTTTTCTAAGCTATTGAAAAATAGAAGAAAAACCCCGTTGGATTTATAAAAAACCGCGTGCTTGATAGCTGATTATGCATGATATGTCCAGTTTTTTTGCGTATTATTCAATTCGAATTTTGTAAATTGATAGCGTCATCTCTAGCTCGGCGTAAATCCTTTGCCCATTCTCCCATTAAATTTGTCACGTGACTGCGGTTATCCAGTCGCCATTTTTCACGGTTTGCGTATTTGTCTCGCATTGGTTTTGACCAATACCTTATCACAATAGGCGGTGTGTGGTCTATGGCGTCACCATTTATATTTTTAACAGGGAAAGCCCAATGGTATTTTTGTTTATTAAACAGGCCGAAAATTTTTGAATACAAGTCGTTGATTTGCTCAAGTGGTGGGCCATGTGTTGCGATAATGTGCGGATGGAAATAGGCATTGAAAAAACATTCAAACACCTGTTGCGGCGTAAAAATATTTCTCTGATGTGTAATGTGAAAGAAAGGCGTGTTATGGGCAATGCCATTGCGAACGGCACGCAAATTTCCTTGCACTGCCCCCACGCGGGCTTTTTTTTGGGCTTTGGTTAAACCGTTATCAGCGGCTTGCAAGCGAATACATGCCAAATTCAATATACGGTTGATATGGGTGGAGGTTTCAAATACGGCTTC
Source organism: Robiginitomaculum sp. (assembly GCA_016765255.1). Taxonomy (GTDB): domain Bacteria; phylum Pseudomonadota; class Alphaproteobacteria; order Caulobacterales; family Maricaulaceae; genus Robiginitomaculum_A. The sequence goes on from JAESQI010000309.1 coordinate 919, forward strand.
GATGTCGCGTTGAAAGTGGGGTGTATCTGTATCCAATAATGAGGTGATGTATTTTATATTTCCTGCGCCAAAGAAATAACACCGGGTCTTGAACAAATGGAAATTATATCGGGGCCAACATCCTTCGGGGTAAAATTCATTGTATTTTTTATAAAAAGAATCCATTGCATTTTTACGGTTTTGGCGTTCGGCTTTGGAAAGGACTGTTTTTTTACCCGTCTTGCCATAATAGGCAAGGGAGGCCTCTGCCCGATCTTTACGGGCTTTGGAAAACACTGTGCGGACGGCCAGAGTATTGATGTTGTTTATGGTCTGCGTTTTGCTCAATCGCTTTTTGGCATGTTCCATACTGCCAATAAAATGTTGATGTTGTTTGGACGGCAGTAACAAACCGAGGGCGCGTAACACTTTAGTCTCTGTAAATCGTTTGCTTTTGCCAATTTTCCATTTTTGTAGGTAATTTCTTTTCAAGCGCATTTCGTCAATTAAGTCCAAAAAAGTGTCGAAAGTGATGGGGATGGCGTGTTCGGTCAATTTGCCTTTAAAGGCCTTTTTTCTTGTATCGGGGAGAGCGTTCATCAGGCTTTGGAAATCAGATGAAAATACTTCAAAATGCGCCGTCTTTCTTGCCGTAGACGAATACATAGCTTGCTTGAAGGTATCGCTTAAGAGGTCTTGTTTTGAAATCTCTTTCCGCTTTAGTTTTGTCGTTGAGTCTTCGTCAAGTTTTGCCAGACACGTAAGCAATATCTTTTTGCGTTTACCATCATTAAAGCAGTGCAAAAAAATGGACACAATATAAGTGTTGGCCATTTGCAAGAAGAACAAATAATGCGCGCGAAATTCGTCGTCATGCTCAAGTGACGATAAATTGGGAATTGCAGGGTTATTATTCGCCATGAACCCAAAAAAAACGAATTGTTTTCACTCTCTTATATCACCACGCTAAACAGTAAATACCCTGCGATTGTGAGGAGGGATAATCCGGTGAGGATCATGCCTATAAACCTGCCTTTGCTTTCGCCTGTTGTTTTTGTATAGCCAAATGCATGTAAAATTCTACCCGTCGTAAAGGCAATGCCAACCCCGTGGAGCCAATAGGGAGAGGCGCTTAATCCAGCCATGGCAAATATGCCAATTAGCGCCATGGGCGCATATTCAGTGAAATTACCATGCACACGGATAGCGCGCTGCATGCTCTCACTGTCGCCGTCACCAAAAATAATTTTCTCGTTGTTACGTTGCCTGATGACCAAATAAGTCAATGTGAATAATATTAAAATATTGATTGCGATATATAGCGCTGCGATTTCAAATAATGTCATAATGTTCCCCTTTATGTTTCTAAAACAGTCATAATGTCTTTGGAAGGTGTCGTCGAGGCTTTTTCTATTGCCTTTATATGGGCGTCTGGTGGTTGGCCGCCCGAGACGGCAAATGTTCCGTTATATATAAAAGCAGGGACGGAATTGATTCCGAGCTTTTGAAAGTAGGCCAGTTCATTTTGTACCGCTTGGCGGTCACGGCCAGCTTCTAATAGCTGCATGACCAAATCTCCGTCCATGCCATTATCATTGGCGAGACTCACGAGGACATGATTGTCGCCTATGTCCTTTAACTCTTGGAAAAAAGCTTTAAAAAGACTCTCAGAAACGGCGTGGGATTTACCTTGGCCAGCCGCCCATTTCAAGAGTTGATGCGCTTTTAGGGTGTTTGGCCGAATGGGGATATCGTCAAATTTAAACTTGATACCAACAGGCTCTGCCGCCTGCTCCAAATGGGCCCGCATGGCTTTGAACTTATCACTGCGCCCAGTACCAAACTTTTTTTGCATATATTCGGGGTATGGAATCCCAGATTGGGGAATCCCCGCATCGAGCATAAAGGGTCGCCAGTGGATTTGAATTTCTGTATCGGGCACTTGCGCTACGGCTTGGTCGAGATATGTTTTTCCTAGCCAACACCACGGACAAACAATGTCCGAGACAATATCAATAATGACGGGGTGCGAATTCATAGGGCTTTATAGAGAAGGCTTGACCAAAAGTAAAAGTCGCTTCACATTTTTGTTAGAAGAACAACAATGACGGGATAAGCAAAAGCAGTAATGCCAAGCAAATCTGCCAAAACGGCACTTTGTCATTTCCGTAAGTTTCCAATTTAAACTGCATATGCGCCCTACATAAACGAATCGGTGTCTCTATATATTATACGCCAATTAGGGGCATTTGGATCAATAATTCGTGTGAAAAGCGAGGTGGTCGCTAAAAATACTTTTAAATCATAGTGTTAGATGTGAGACTGTCTAGGGACGGGTATGGATAAAATCAACCAGATCGTGGATGGCCTTGACATGCCCTTGCATTGGGTCATTGAGATCAAACACTTGAATTTCCTCATGGGGTTGGATGCCCGTACCTTCCCAAACCATACCCTGATGATCTTTATAAACTTCATTTGAGAGTGTTATATCCCAACCATTTGGCAGAGTTTTGACTAATTTGTCCGACAAAGCCCCACGTGTGGCTTCGCCAATATGGGTGACATTGGGAAGGGATCGCAAGGACAGAATTGTCGTTTCACCCGCACTTAATGTAATATTGCTGGTCAATACATAGACTGGGCCTAGAAATTTCACGCCTTTTGAAGGCTCAATAACATTTGTGAATGGTTTTGCCTCAGGAGCATCAAAAGCATGTTTTGAATATGCAGTGACAACAGTATCGGTAAATCGCCCTGCTATTGAACGGGCCAAATAATCATAACCACCATAATTTATACTCAAGTCGATTATAACGGCTTTTACATTATTTTCTTTAAATTGAACCAGCGCCGCTTCCATAGCTGCGTCCAACGCTTTTTGGTTAGTGTCAAAGCCTTCCGATTGTTTTTGATCTACAAAGCTACCAATATTCATCAAAGCAATATAGCCAATATCTACCGCAACAAGACCATATTGGATACGGCGGTTTGCGGTGAATGTGCCTTCCCCTTTGAGTAAGGTCTCCATCACATCGCCAAACCAATACCCTTCATGAAAAGTGGCGGCAGTTTCTCCAATACTTATATTTTCACGCTTTGCCATATTGTTTATGGCCTCGGCTATTTTTGGGGCCCCAGCCTCAAACCGCTGCCGTTGACCATCAATTTTCGCCTTAATTGCTACATGACCATCTTTAATATTGCGGAGCATGTTTTGCATAATCTCAAATAATTCCGCATCAGATGTGTCGGGGTTTACTTTCGCTTGAGCATCTTTAGTTTCTTGCTGCCAATCGACACCGTATAATTCGAAGAAGGCATAATGTTGGGAAAAATAACTGACAAAAGCATTCAGATTATTTATTGGCGTATTGGGAAATGGTGAATTGCAAATATTTGGGACAGCATTTCTCTTTTGAAATGTGTACGGATAAGGGTCAACCGAGCCCCATAATTGAAGCGTATTCCCGTCTTCCGATAAATTATAAAAATCATAAAAATCGGCTATAGTTTCGTTGCCAATGTCTTCTTCAAGACAAAAATTAGGTGTGTGATCAAAATAACGATTTTTTTGTTTGCCAATTTCTATAATGAAACCGTACCCGTTTGATTGCCAAATGCCTTCTAGTTTCGACACTTGGCCCATGATTGGTTGCTTGGTCACACTATTGTTTGTTTGTGTGCTGGCTTCTTTTGTCGAACATGCGGATAGAAGAATTGTGCAACACATAAATAATAGGCCAAATCTATATTTCATTGTTATCTCTACTTTGATGAGTGTGACGGAATGGGCTAGGCGTAAATCCGTTTATACCATAAATCTTACACTTAGTTTCGCCGAAATTAGTTGCAATAATAAACATATTCGTTGTAATATGTTCATATTATGGTGAAAACAGTTATTTCAAACCCGCATAGACTAGATGATTTTGACAAAAATATTCTATCAATTGTGCAGGACGACAACCAACTTAGTCATAGCGAAATAGGGAAACGAGTGGGGCTATCTACATCAGCTGTACGGCGTCGTTTGTCGCATTTGCAATATCAGGGATCATTTTCAAAGACGTATCATTGGTTAAGCCTGACCATTTTAGTGTCACACTCATTGTTACACTGAGCTTTGGTGTGGAAAGCATAAAAGCCTATGATGCCTTTGATCAATTGGTTCTAGAAAGTCCAGAAATTCAACAAAGCTATCATGTTGCAGGCTCTAATGATTATATTCTGATTATCCATGGGCCAAGTCTAATTTGGTATGAAGAATGGGCAAAACATATGTTTATGAGCAACCCAGCCATTCGGCGATACAGTACGGCAGTTGTTTGGTCTTGTAAAAAGTTTCAAACTAAAATTAAACTCTAGTTTTTCTTTGTTCATTTATCGGGATTGATCTTTGGTGGCTAAAACCATGCACATTACTTCTCTGATATACCCCCAAACATCTTCTCCCATTTATCTGTGACGGCCTTGACCACATCATCATCCATTTTGATCAATTTCCCCCATTCGCGGTGGGTTTTGGGGGGAGTTTGTTGGTGGCGTCGAGGCCAATTTTAGAGCCGAGGCTTGGTTCGGGTGAGGCGAAATCCAGATAATCTATGGGAGTGTTTTCTATGATGACTACTAATATGGCATGTTTGACGTATGATGCTTTATAATGTCAATATATACTTGACAAATGGGGTTTGTCAATATAATGTTGACATTGTTCAAGTTTGCAAAAGGAGATAAAAATGAACACTGTCAAAGAAAAAGAACTGCGAAATAGCGTTGCTGACTTTATACTGAATTGGCATACGGGTGGCAACCCAAAAGTTTTGGAAGGTGCCACTTCAGAAGATTTCAAACGCCTAATTATTGAAGCCTATATCGCTGCTGATGAAGCTAGTAATTCGCTAAAACAATGGGTTCAAGCAGGTCGCCGCGCTGGAATAAGTTGGGCCGAGATCGGCACATTACTTGGTATTAGCCGCCAAGCCGCACAACAGCGGTTCTCGACCAATTCAGAAAATATATATTCCTACGAACCTGATTTTGATCCTAAAGATCCGCGCCGAATAACCCGAATGGGTGTAACTGCCTTTAACGAGGTCGAAATTTTAAAGGAAGAAGGCCAGAAATGCCGCAAAGTCGTCGGTGCAACTTTTTTCACTCTTTATTTTACGCAAACAGATTATCCAGTTGAGAATATTCGTGTCGTATCGCTTCGCGGGCCGAGTTTGATCAAGGCATATCAAAAGATGGGTTGGACGCATGCACTGACCTGGTATCCCTACCGTTACTTTACCCGCCCTGTGGCGGAGTAAAAATTTATTTTGAGACACACTATCTTGGTTGTGTGTTTCAAGTACACTCTGTTTATGACATTCACGGGATGTCTGCTTTGTAGGCTCAAGCAGACATCTCGATGGTTAGCTGCCAGCGCAGCCCAAGACTATTTCCTCGCTTCGCTCGGGGCGCGGTTATGAGCGGGGAGGGGTTGAGGTTTAAATCTAATTATCCCCAAACATCTTCTCCCATTTCTCTGTGACTGCTTTGACCACGTCCTCGTCCATTTTGATCAATTTCCCCCATTCGCGGTGGGTTTCGGGGGGGAGTTTGTTGGTGGCGTCTAGGCCAATTTTGGAGCCTAGGCTGGGTTCGGGGCTGGCGAAATCCAGATAATCTATGGGCGTGTTTTCTATGATGGTCGTATCGCGAGCAGGGTCCATACGGGTAGAGACCGCCCACATGACCTCTTTCCAGTCGCGGGCATTAATGTCGTCGTCCACGACAATAATCCATTTGGTATACATGAATTGGCGCAGAAATGACCATGCGCCCATCATCACTCTTTTGGCGTGTCCGGGGTAGGATTTCTTCATGCTGATCACCGCGATGCGGTAAGAGCAGGCCTCTGGCGGGAGCCAAAAATCTGTGATCTCTGGGAATTGTTGTTGCAGGAGTGGAATGAAAATTTCGTTGAGCGCTTCTCCGAGTACGCTGGGCTCATCTGGTGGCTTGCCCGTATATGTGGAGTGATAAATCGGATTTTTGCGCATGGTGATGGCGGAGAGTTTAAAAATGGGGAAATTCTCGACACTGTTATAATAGCCAGTGTGATCCCCGTACGGGCCTTCCGCCGCATAGTCGTCCAAGCAGACATGACCTTCCAGAATAATTTCGGCGTGGGCTGGAACTTTTAGGGGTATTGTTTTGCAATCGACCAATTCCAATTTCTCACCGCGCAACAAACCTGCAAATTGATACTCAGACAAAGTTTCGGGTACGGGCGTTACGGCGGCCAATATAGTTCCGGGGTCAGCACCAATGACAATCGCGACTGGAAGTGGTTCCGGTTTTTTGTCTTTCCACCTTGCATGATGTTGCGCGCCGCCTCTGTGTTTGAGCCAGCGCATGATGGCCTCTCTAGGCCCGCGTTTTTGCATCCGGTAATGCCGAGATTATATCCGTCTAGTGGGTCGTCACTTGGGCCTTTGCTCACGACGAGTGGCCACGTAATCAGCGGCGCAGGTTCACCCGGCCAACAGGTTTGGATCGGCAATATATCAAGAGAGGCGTCCTCGCCTAAATGTACAATTTCTTGACACGGGGCTCGCTTGACCGTTTTGGGTTTCATGGTCATGGCGGTTTTTAAAATGGGGAGTTCTGCCCATGCGTCTTTCATTCCCTTGGGGGGTTCGGGTTGGCGTAGAGCCGCCAAAAGCTCGCCAACTTCGCGGAGCTCCAAAGCTGTCGTGCGCTCAACATCTCCCAATGTCACCCCCATGGCCACGCGTTTGACCTTGGAAAATAAATTGATCAGAACGGGCATGTCAGATTTTGTCCCGTCCTCACGGATTACATTTTCAAACAAGACAGCAGGCCCAGTTTCCACGAGCCTCCGCCCAATCTCCGTCATTTCCAAATAAGTAGACACAGGTTCACTGACCCGCACCAACTCACCGTCCGCTTCAAGTTTAGCAATATAGTCTCGTAAGGATTTATAGGCCATTATGTTTCCGTTGATTTCAATTTATAATCTTTCACGACTTCGAGAATGGCGTGACCAATTTTTGAACAAAATTTATCGACTGCACCTTCTTGGATGGGTACATTGTAATCAGTTTGTGGAAAGTCTATGAATTTGGATTGCTGTCCATTGTGTGAACGGACTTCACACTTTACTTCATAATTATGACTGCTAACTTTTACTGAAATATTAGTTTGTATGTCCGCATTATATACATCAGATTTGTATTCTTCGAGATGGTAGGCAAAGCCAAGACTCTTGCAATCAAGCATTTGATTGTTTTGGACTTCGTAATAGAGGTCTGTTGCTTGCAACGTTGTGCTAAACTCCGTAAACAACGGTATAAATTGACTAATTTTGTTTTCCAGTTTTTCCATAATCGGAATCGTACAGTTAAGATGAAGTCGTTTTACATTGTTGTCTGTGCGATATCTTTGAGTGTGTTCACTCACAAAATTTTGTATCTCCTTATCCACATCATCCGCGTCTTCAATATCTTCACCCCTAGCCGCAGCAATGGATTTTTTTAACGACCATTCGAGTTCGGACTTCATAAGGGCTTCTAGGGCAGATAAATTACCACCGTCTGATTGCTCTAAGGCAAGTAAATAACCATCTTTGTTTTTGTCTTTAATAATCACGGGTGGCCATCCGAGTTTGAGGCAGACATAATTTAGGAGCATTCTACAAACACGTCCATTACCATCGTCAAATGGATGGGTGTTGATAAAATCATGGTGCAGTTCAGCAAGAAATTTTGCCAAAGTGGTATCTGGTTTTTTAAGATACTCGCGAATGGATTTAACGGTGCTCTCCATTCGGGTAGGAACATCTTGTGGTTCCGCAAATTTGTGAATACCGCCACCGCGCAACCGAACATGATTGGGTGTTTTTTTATAAGTGCCGGGAATAATTTCCTTGCGGCTAATATTCCCATCAGCAGTTTCAGTCTCTATCCAGTAATTTTGCTTGAGTATGATTTGGTTCAATTCACGGATATTAGCCTCAGTAATATATCTGCGGCTATCAACCAAATCACGTAAATATTCAATGCCAATATCATGGGCTTTCATTTCTCGAATATCCCGTTGCAGACGTTTTGGTTCTGTACCCAGTATCAACAGTGCCTCGGTTTCGCCGTAAGTAAGTGTATTGCCCTCAATCCGGTTGGAATTGTAATTCCAGTCTAGGCGGAATTTTTGCCATAGTCGGTCTTTGTCTTCCTTTTTCATAGGCAGGAGGGATGTGTAGGTCGCGAATAGGGCGTCTATGTCGGTCTCGTAACTCATGACGTGGCGGTTAACTCCGAAGCGGTTTTTAGGAATTTATAGATGGTTTCCATCTCTGCGTCTGTAAAATCTTTTGAAAGCTTTTCGTCGAGTTTGCGCAACACGGCCATGACCTGTTCACGTTTTAGCAGACCTTTATTGGTGAGGTTGACGGTTTTTCCGCGCCCGTCGCTTTGCAGGGTTTTTCTTGTCACTAAACCAGATTTTTCCATGCGGCTGACAA
>JAESQI010000310.1 GCA_016765255.1 Robiginitomaculum sp.
AGTGTGCCTTTATCGTGAATGAGATTAAATTCGACGTAGCGTCCACGGCGAATTTCCTGCCATGTTTTTTGTGCGTCCGTAAATGGTAAGTCTTTTCGGGCCTCAACAATCGGCACATAGGCCGCGCAAAAACTATCTCCGACTTCGGTGACAAATGCGTACCAATCCTGCATTGAGCGCGTGTCGGTTTTTTTGAGATAATCAAAAAACAAACCGCCTATCCCGCGCCCTTCACCTCGGTGAGTATTATAAAAATACTCGTCACACCGAGCCTTATATTTTGGGTAAAATCTCTTGTCATGTTTGTCACATGCGGTTTTACAGACTTGGTGAAAATGCTTAGCATCGTCTTCAAACAGATAATAAGGCGTGAGGTCTTGCCCACCGCCAAACCAGCTATCCACAGTCTCTCCTTTTTGATTATAAAGCTCAAAATAGCGCCAATTTGCATGGGTGGTGGGCACCATTGGACTGTGCGGATGTATAACCATAGAAAGCCCGCAGGCAAAGAAATTGGCGTCTTTAACCCCGAAATATTCTTGCATAGCTGGCGGCAAGTCTCCGTGAACCGCCGACACATTGACCCCGCCTTTTTCAAATACATTACCGTCTTCGATGACGCATGTACGCCCGCCGCCGCCACCTGGGCGTTGCCAGATATCTTCTCTAAACTTTGCTTTGCCGTCTACATTTTCCAGTGCAGCGCAAATCGTGTTTTGCAGATCGTCAATATAGTTCTTAAATTTGGTTTTCATGATCAACCTTCATTCTCTTTTTAGCCTTCATACTCTTTGACAGCGTCTATAAAGGCTTTGGCATTGTCCACATTGATATAGGGCAAGATTCCATGCCCTAAATTGACAATATAGCGGTCTTTACCAAATTCGTTGATCATTTCGTGTACCATTTTCTTAATTTCCGATGGCGGCGATAGCAATCGCGACGGATCAAAATTACCTTGCAAGGTTATCTTGCCGCCCGTTAAGGCCCGCGCCGTTTTGGGTGAGCACGTCCAATCTACACCCAGTGCCGCCGCGCCGCTATTGGCCATAGTGTCCAAAGCAAACCAACACCCTTTACCAAAGACAATAACAGGCGCGTGGTCTTTAAGGGCTTCGATGATTTGATTGATATAGTGCCAAGAAAATTCCGTGTAATCAGTCGGCGATAACATACCGCCCCAACTATCAAATATTTGTACGGCGTCAACGCCTGCGTCCACTTTGGCCTTGAGATAGGCGATAGTGGTGTCCGTTACTTTTTGCAAAATTTGGTGGGCGATCTCTGGCTCGGTAAAGCATAATTTCTTAGCCAAATCAAAAGTTTTACTGCCTTGACCTTGCACGAGATAGCACAAAATTGTCCACGGCGATCCCGCAAATCCAATGAGAGGTACTTCGTCCCCCAACTTTTCCTTGGTCAGTTTGATCGCCTCCATGACATAGCCCAAAGTCTCGTCAATATCAGGCACAATCATAGCGTCGGCAGATTTTTGGTCCCGAATAGGGCAAGGTAGATACGGGCCAAAATCTGGTTTCATCTGCACCTCCACATTCATGGCTTGAGGGATAACCAAAATATCACAAAACAAAATCGCCGCGTCCATACCGTAACGGCGAATGGGTTGCACGGTAATTTCACTGGCCAGTTCGGGTGTTTGGCACCGTGTAAAAAAATCATATTTATCGCGAAGTGCTATAAATTCAGGTAGGTATCGTCCCGCTTGCCGCATCATCCAAACAGGCGGGCGGGAAACGCTCTCGCCTTTTAAGGCTTGTAAAAATAGAGTGTTTTTTATCATGATCATTCGCCTATAGCCTGCACGGTATTTAAGCGCGTCTCTACACCAAATTTTAAAAAGCTTCCATTGTTTTATCAAAACCAGTACAGTTTTTTTATGCACTTTCTTTATGCCAAAGCCGTTCATATTATTTTTGTTGTCACATGGTTTGCGGGCCTGTTTTATTCCGTGCGTTTATTTATTTATTTTGCAGAGGCCGAAAAAAAACCGGAAACCGAGAAAACAATCCTGCAAAACCAGTATAAAACCATGTCAAAGCGCTTGTGGTATATTATTACGTGGCCAAGCGCTGTAATTGTCGCTTTGTCAGCACTTTATATGCTCACCCAAACCCCAGATGTGTTAAAAATGCCGTGGCTACAAGTAAAACTAGCTTTCGTCGGCCTGCTCTATTTGTATCATTTCAAATGCCATTCCATTTACAGTCAATTACAAAAAGGCCTTATTCAATATAGCCCTACAAAATTACGAATTTGGAACGAAGTCGCCACCGTGTTGTTATTTGCAATTGTATTTTTGGTGGTTCTTAAAAGCGCCATTAGCTGGGTTTACGGCGTTGTTGGCCTGCTCGCCCTGTCATTTGTCCTGATGTTTGCCGTGAAGACTTATAAGAGAGGTCGCGAGAAACAACAATAAATACCGTGTCATTCCAGCGTAGGCTGGAATCCGAAACAAGTAGCGATCTTTATAATTTCGCGAGACCCCAGCCTGCGCTGGGGTGACAGTGTTGGATTAGCAAAAAGAAAACGATTAAGACGCACCTAAAATACCGCCATCAAAACCATAACAGCTACTCCTGCCATGAGCACTTTTTCCGCTTGTGGGCTTTTGGGTTTTAGGCGGTAACAGCGGCGGACAAAGTGCTGACAATTATCCGATAACAATTTGTATTTTTGTCCTAGTTTTGTCCGCGCATGGGCCAGAGCAAGATGAGGCGAAATATCAGAAAGCGGGCCTATATTGGTGATTTCACGCCCGGCACCAAAATCCCGAACACTTTCCTCGACCACATACCCATTGCGCCGCGACGAAGAAATCACCGTGCCCAAATCCGTATAAATGCCTTCATGGACAACAAAGCCGTAAACTGTCACTCTTAATACATCACCAAGTTGGTACACGTTCATGTCTCCTCGTTATCCTTATTGATAAACGATACGGATAAAATTGCAAGTGTGAAATAAAGACCTGCTTCGCAGGAAAATATTCATTAAAACAACATATTTGCAGGACGCCATAACAGTCCTTCACTTACCAATGGGTACAATATGCCTTCTTTAAGCGAATATGTAGTAAATATATTCTTATTATGGAGAATAGTGGAATTATACCTCATTTTCTCTTGTTAAGCTTCCTCCGATTGGGTAAACACAATGCAAATCATACTTTAAAAGTTTTTTATGACCCTAAAGCCAGCCCATTGCCCGATGATAAAAGTCGTTTTTTCCAACACTATTTCTGTGTCTACTAAACGTCTGCTGCTCGTGGTGGAGGTGGAAATTATTAGTATTGGCAATACAAGCGGGATGTAAAATTAGACCATGAATTTACCAACCCGCTCCCAAACAGAGCGGGTTTTTTTTTGGAGTATCAAGAGGCGAGGAGCGCAAAGCGCGACCGGGAATGTAAAAAGAGAGTAGAATGACCAATAAAAACAGTGACGCAATTTTAAAAGGCAATGCGCGCGCACCTGCTCGGGCTATGATGCGGGCGGCGGGCATGAAATCTGAGGATTTCGACAAACC
>JAESQI010000311.1 GCA_016765255.1 Robiginitomaculum sp.
CATGAAAAAACTTCTAAAATGGGTGCTCGGCTTATTTCTATTATTGGGCCTTGGCGGTGGGTTTTATTTCTTTAAAATCCTGCCCGTTAGTGTGGATAACAAAATGAATGTTGTCTATGAACACGCCCCTTATCAAGTATCGCAAGCCGCCAAGGATTTACACACAAGCCTACGCGTTGCCGATTTACACGCCGATACACTGCTGTGGAAACGCGATCCGTCTAAGCGGCAATCGCGTGGACAAACTGATTTCCCACGCCTGCGAGAAGGCGGCGTTGCCGTGCAAGTTTTTGCCACTGTGACCTTCGTGCCCAAGGGCTTAAACGAAAAAAGCAATACATCGGACAATGACCAAATGGTGTTGCTTACCTTGGCCCAAGGCTGGCCAAAGCGCACTCGCAATTCCACCTATGAACGGGCACTTTATCAAGCCGAACGCCTGCACAAAGCCCAAGCCGCGTCAAATGGAAATTTTGTCATTGCTAAATCCAAAACAGACTTGAAAGCAGCCTTAACAAAAAGGGAGAATAATAAGGACATTCTGATCGGCGTGCTCGCCACTGAAGGCGCACATCCACTTGAAGGTAAAATCGAAAACCTAGACAAGCTTTACAGCGCAGGGTTTCGCATGATTGGATTGCAACATTTTTTTGATAACAAGCTCGGCGGTTCCCTACACGGGGTTTCAAAATCTGGCCTCACTCCTTTTGGTAAACAGGTAGTCAAAGCCATCGTCGATAAAGGCATGATGATTGATGTAGCCCATTCTTCGGTCAAAACCGTCGAAGATGTCCTCTCATTAACCAGTGCGCCCATGGTAATCTCACATACAGGGATCGTTAGTTTGTGCAACCATCCCAAGCGTAATATCCCTGACCGCCTCATGCACCAAATCACCAAGCGCGGTGGTCTCATCGGTGTTGGGTATTGGGAAATGGCTGTATGCGACACCAGCCCTGACGGGGTGGCTAAAATGCTCATCCACGGGGCCAAAACATTTGGCGTTGACCATATCGCCCTCGGATCAGATTTTGATGGGGCCGTGAAAACAAAATTCGACACCTCTGAACTCGTAGCCCTAACCGACGCCCTCCTCAGGCAAGGCATGTCTGCTGCCGACATCGCCAAAGTCATGGGCGAAAACCAAATCGCCTATTTCTTGAAACATTTGCCAGATGAATGAATGGGTTGTGTATATCCTGCGGTGTCGGGACAATAGCCTCTATACTGGCATTACAAATAATATGGAGAAACGCCTCAAAGCGCATAATGGTGGCAAGGGAGCAAAATATACGAAGGCGAGGCGGCCAGTTGTTTTGGTATATGAGGAAAACGCGGCGAACCGTAGTGCGGCACAAATTCGCGAGGCAGAGATTAAAAAATTAACGCGGGTGGAGAAATTGGGTATGATTTCTGGTTAACCCACTCCCCAACCGCTCTTTCCGCCGAAGGGCGGAATCCCTTGAAACAGATATACATAAATTAGCCAGGGATACCGCTCTTCAGCGGTATGAGCGGAAATATTTAAAGTGCCTTACCCAGCGCGCTTTCTTGCAAAAACTCAACGCGTTCTTTGATCTCCGCGTGTTCGGGGTAAAGTTTTAGCGCTTCGATATACACTTCATAAGCATTATCGGATTTTCCTAGTTTTTCCAATATCCCGCCGAGCATCCAAAGCGAGTAAAAATGGCGCGGTTCCAATGTCAGGCTTTGGCTGATTTCAGAGACAGCCCGGTTCACATCTTTCTCTTCAATGGCGAGGCGGCCTGAACGTGCCCACCCTTCAGCATAATCAGGTTGTAAACGCGTGACATGGTTAAACATGCGCCGTGCCAGTATCAGATCACCCCTGTTTTGTGCTGCAATCCCGCGCAGTAAAGCAAAGTCCACGGACGCACTGCCTGATTGTAAGAATACGGCCCAAATTTCTTCGGCCACTAATTTTCCACTGTCTGCATCGGGGGCTATTTTTAAACTCGCAAACAATTCACTGAGCATTTCAGAACGCCCTGCTTCGGAACGCACGGTCAGATCCTTATTGGCCTTCTCTTGCACATCAGATTTGGGCTCTGATTTAGGGTCTGGAGCTTTCGGCACTGCAATCTCTGGCCCTTCGAGTTTGGGCGCGGGGATATCAGTTTGTGCAAATGCACTTTGGCTCAAATAGGTAAAAACGAAAATGGACAATAGTGTACGCATAAATGCAAAATGACGCCTCCCGCGCATTTACGCAAGAGGCGTCATCATATTCTTTTTGTCATATTTGCAAGCGGGGTACAATTCCCTGACACGCAAAACTAGCCTTGACGGGCTTTAAACCTTGGATTGGTTTTGTTGATCACATACATACGACCTTTACGGCGTACAAGTTGACAATCCCGGTGACGGTTTTTCAAAGATTTTAAAGAACTACGGACTTTCATGGCTCAACCTGTTTTTAGGGCTATATTTGTTAAGCCCGCTATCTAAATTCGATGGCGGAACCTAGAAGGGCATAGGAGGGAAGTCAAGAGCATTTCCCGCTCAAATCAGGGACATTTTCAATAAAATTACAGCAATTTAAACAAGTTAAACTAGCAAATTAGCCACCCTCTTGCTAGATTCGATCCATGTTAAAATATTTCCCTATACTATCTCTGGTTTTTAGTATGTCGATTGGGGCATGTGCAAGCGAACCCATAAAGCCTGCCCCTGCCAAAACGGCCAAAACAAAGACCACAATCACACTTGCTCAAAACACGAGCCTACCAAAGAAACCCGCGCAAGCACAAACCTTTGACATGTGGAAAAAAGCGTTCATGGCCCAAGCCATTGCCAAAGGATATGCGCCCTCTTTGGTCAAAACTGTTATTGGGCCAGCGCAAATCAATCCCAAAGCCATCGTGCGCGATAAAAGCCAGCCCGAATTTTCCAAACCAATATGGAGTTATGTTGACGGCGCCGCTTCCGCAATCCGTATCAAAGGCGGCAAAACCAAACTGGCCAAGCATAAGTCTTTATTTGACCAAATTGAGGCCCGCTATAGTGTAGACCGCTATGTGTTGACGGCCATATGGGGGCTAGAAAGTGCTTATGGCAAAATACTCGGCACACACGACACAATAGATTCCATTGCCACATTGGCATTTGATGGGCGGCGGCAGGTATTTTGGGAAACCCAACTTTATGCCGTACTCGATATGTTGGTCAGCGGTGTTGTTCGAAAAGAGCAATTAACAGGATCATGGGCGGGCGCCATGGGGATGACCCAATTTATCCCCGCTACATTTCGAGATTACGGCGTTGATTTTTACGGTGACGGCAATAAAGACATTTGGGCCAGCGAAGGCGACGCGCTCGGATCTGCCGCCTATTATCTATCCCGTCACGGTTGGAGAATAGAAGAACCCATTTTCACCGAAGTAATTCTGCCAAAAGGATTTAACTACGGACTTGCAAACGGAACCAAGAAAACAATATCAGGATGGACAGGACTTGGCGTTCGCGATGTTTCCGGGGAAAATTGGTCAAAGCCTGCTATGTTCCTCGAAGCGAAATTACTGGTTCCAGCGGGCGCAAATGGCCCCGTCTTTCTGACATTTAAAAATTTCGACGTGATCAAAAAATATAACAACTCAACCAGTTACGCTTTGGGCATCGCCGTACTTTCCAAAAGTTATCAGGGCCAAAAGGCCATTTTGAGAGCATGGCCAAAAAATGATGCGCCTTTGACCTTAACTGATAAAAAGAAATTGCAGCGCGCACTTACGTCGCAAGGTTTTGATACAAAAGGTGTTGACGGCCAGATCGGCCCCAATTCCCGCCGCGCCATACGCGCTTGGCAAAAAGCCAATGGGCTCCCAGAAGACGGCTATGTAGAGGCGAAACTGCTGGCGAGAATTTTAAACAAATAATACTTAACGGTATTTATCATTTAAACCTTCGCCCCGCATTATCATTGGCAATATTTTATCTAAGCGGCGATGTTTGGTTTTAACCTGCTTGGCTTCAAATATATAGTCTGCATATTCACGCTTTAAGCTAGGTTTTAATTTGTCAAAGCATGCATGGGCATCTTTATTCCTTGCTAATACTTCCGATAATTCTGGTGGAATATTAAGTGGTTTTTTGCGGTTCGGGGCTATTGATTTTCCAGCTTTTACCAAATCAACAGCCTCTTCCAAATAGGCTTTTATCAATTTAGTATCTATCTGGTTCATAGACGTCATTCGCCATTGCCTAAGTGCTTTAGTCTTGCCCTCTTGAGCGTTGATAAGAACTCTTCTTTTATCGGCCAAGAGTACACCTTGATGAAACCAAATACCAAAATAATTTTTAAACGCTATGAGACCCACAACATTTTTCCCTGCAAAGGTGTAACAAGGTGCGCCCCATTTGATTTCTTCAATAAGGTCAGTCGAAAGGAATATTTCTCGCAATGAAAGGATTTCAGCTTGCCAATTTACACAAGCCTTAAAATACGCTTCTGCCGTCTTCGAACCCTTCATTACGTCTCCAATTCCGTCCTGATCTCGCTTGTCGCTTCGAGCATTTTGTGGACGGGGCATTTTTCGGCGATTTGTAATATGCGTTTTATTTGTACTGCGTCCAGTTCACTTTTGATGGTTATTTTTCGCACGAATATATTTTTCATATCTGCGCCTAATCCCGATTTTTTATAGGCCACATCAACTGACATATGTTCAACTTTCCAGCCCTTACGCTCGGCGTACATGCGAAGCGTAATATTTGTACACGCGCCGAGTCCAGCACATACAAACTCAAATGGGGCCATGCCGAGATCAGAACCGCCAAGGTTTTTCGGTTCATCAGCGTAGGTTTTATGGTCACGCGCCGCCACGTCTTGTGTATATATACCACCCGCTCGTTCGCTTACAATTGCTTGATTTCCCATTTTTTATTCCTTTATGAGAGCCGCTATTGCCGCCAACTCCTTGGCAATATTTTGTGCGCGCTCTATAGCTTCTTCGTCTTCGCCCCATCGTTCATTTTGAAAAATTTCGTCCAACCGAGAGACTTCATATGCTGTGTTCACGCTCAAATACCCTTCCATCAAGGCGAGGGCCAAAACGCCTGATCCAAAAGTTGCCGTGAAATGCAAGAGCAAGGTCAGGTCAACATTATCTAGGCTTGCCGCATAATCACGGGCTGCAGACAACGCGCTCGCCACTTGTTGCGGGGCTTTAATATGTGTCGTCACCGTCAATGCAACGACGTATTCCTTCGCCGCCCAATCCAGAATAGGTTGCCAAGTTTTTTCTTGCCGCGCTGCCAAATCCTTTGGAGACGCACTACGAAAACATAGGAGGTCAGTATTACAATAAGACGCAAATTCTTTTACCAATTCTGGCCTATTGCTAGGGGTTAATTCACTGGCAACATTAACCCGCCACCAGAACCAACGCAGGATAAACAACAAGCCCGTA
>JAESQI010000312.1 GCA_016765255.1 Robiginitomaculum sp.
CCGAAAAAATTTCGTCTGGAGATTGGGGCGAGCATAAAGGGCAATCGGAAAGTTGGCTGGTCAATGCGTCCACATGGGGATTGATGCTGACGGGCTCAATCATTGATGTGGACGGACGGGCCCGCAAAGATTTGGGTGGTTTCATGAAGTCCATGACGCGACAAGTGGGAGAACCCGTCATCAGGGGGGCCATGATGCAAGCCATGCGCATAATGGGGGAACAATTTGTCGTCGGGCGGACTATAGAGACGGCTCTTGAGCGGGCAAAGACTTTGGAGCCTGGTAAAAAGCCTGCGATTTGCTCCTTTGATATGTTGGGGGAGGCAGCGCGCACTGCTAAGGACGCGCAGCGCTATTATGATGCGTATTCAGAAGCGATTTTTGCGCTTGGAAGCGCGCAAAATACAAAGCTACATCCCGCCAAGAAAAGCGGTATTTCTGTTAAATTATCAGCTCTGCATCCCCGTTATGAAACGATCAAAGAGAGGCGGTTATTCACGGAGCTTTATCCAAAAATCAAATCTCTTGCCGTGCAGGCCGCGCAAGCAAATATCAATTTCACTTTGGATGCAGAAGAAAGTGACCGTCTTGTTATCTCTTTGAAATTATTAGAAAAATTAGTCAATGAAGAGGAATTAGGCGATTGGGAAGGCTTAGGCCTTGCCGTGCAGGCATATCAAAAGCGTGGCCTTGCAGTCTGCGGAAAACTCGCGAAACTTGCACGGGAATGTAGAGGTGGGAAGGGGCGCAAGCTCATGGTTCGCCTTGTCAAAGGAGCCTATTGGGACAGTGAAATAAAACTCGCTCAAATGGCAGGTCATCCCGACTTCCCCGTTTGGACACGAAAAGCGACTACGGATTTGGCATATTTGGCCTGTGCACGCTCTTTGCTGGACGCTGGCACTTGGATTTACGCGCAATTTGCCACCCATAATGCGCATACAGTTGCGGCGATAGAAGAAATGGTCAGAGGTGGGCGCGGACAACGTAGCGGTACCCATTATGAGTTCCAAAGATTGCACGGCATGGGGGACGCCCTCTATGCGGCCGTCTATAACGGCCCAGGTCATCCTGCGCCGTGCCGCGTCTATGCACCTGTTGGCGCTCATGAGGATTTACTCCCTTATTTGGTGCGCAGATTACTCGAAAACGGCGCTAATACCTCATTTGTGCACTCGTTTTTAGACGATAGTGTGCCAGCCGAACACGTGGCGAAATCTCCATTTTTATCCGCTGCACCAACGCGCCATGATAAAATCCCGTCACCGCCTATGCTATTTGGTGAAGTGCGTAAAAATTCAAGGGGGCTGGATTTAACGCAAAAACCTGTCCGCGTTGATTTGGAAAAACGGTGCGGTGCCCTAGAGCCAATACTAGCTGGCCCAATTGTGAGAGGGAAAACCACTAAAGGTGTGGGCCGTGACGTGATAGCCCCTGCAAGCGGTACTATTTTAGGTACTTGTCGATATGCCAATGAGAAAGACATTTATGCCGCCTATAGTTCTGCTGAGAAAGCTTTTTCTGATTGGGATAAGCTTGGCGGATGTGCGCGCGCTAAAATTTTGCTAAAAATGGCCGATGCCCTCGAGGACAAAACGGAAGACTTTACGGCCCTTATGGCATTGGAGGCAGGAAAATGTTTTGAAGACGGGTTTTCCGAAGTGCGCGAAGCCGTGGACTTCTTGCGATATTATGCAGGCGAGGCAATGAATAATTTCTCAGAACCAAAGCTTTTGCCCGGGCCTTCGGGGGAGACAAATCATCTTTCCCTGTGTGGGCGCGGCGTATTTGTCTGCATCAGCCCGTGGAATTTCCCATTAGCGATTTTTATTGGCCAGATTGCAGCCGCTTTGGCGGCAGGCAATACGGTTTTAGCAAAACCTGCCGAGCAAACTTCTCTTATAGCTTTCGAGACAGTGAAATTATTCCAAAAATCAGGCTTGCCAAAAGATGTTTTGCATATGCTCACGGGCACAGGGCAAGATATTGGGGCGAAGCTGGTGAATTTACCTGATATAGCGGGTGTATGTTTTACAGGCTCAACTGAAGTCGCCCAGATTATCAACCGCAATTAGGCAGCCAAAGATGGGCCTATTCCCGTTCTCATTGCAGAAACGGGCGGCATAAACGGCATGTTTGTTGATACCAGCGCCCTCAAAGAACAAGTGGTTGACGATGTAATCGCGTCTGCTTTTAACGCGGCAGGACAAAGATGTTCGGCTCTTCGGGTGTTGTTTCTACCTCATGAGACAGCTGATGAAATATTAGAATGTCTGATGGGGGCTATGGATGAGCTTGCTATTGGTGATCCATCGGTCGCGCAAACCGATATTGGGCCTGTGATTGACGAGGCGGCTAAAGCTGAACTCATGTCCCATATTTCGCGGATGAAGAGCGAGCAAAAAATTCTAAAATCCTGTACGTCTCCTTCTGCGGGTTCATTCGTTGCGCCGACACTGGTTGAAATCAACACGCTTGATTGCTTGGGAAAAGAAGTGTTTGGGCCTGTTTTGCATGTGCTACGTTACAAGAATAAGAATTTAACCAAAATAGCCAAACAATTTGCAGGCAAAAAATACGGGCTGACATTAGGTGTCCATTCGCGGATTGATCTGTTTGCTAAGACGATTCGCGAAATTGTCCCTGCTGGAAATTTTTATGTGAACCGAAATATGATCGGGGCCGTCGTCGGCGTACAACCATTTGGCGGCGTTGGCCTATCGGGGACAGGCCCCCAAGCGGGTGGCCCACATTATCTACCCCGTTTTGCGTCCGAGCGAACTGTGACCATAAATATCACCGCCCAAGGCGGCGATCCAGCTTTGCTGAATCTAGATTAGGGATTGCACTCAATATTCAATTAACCTGTTGAAAGCGTATTTTTGCAAAAAAAAAAGCCTGAGTTTTCACTCAATTAAACTAGTTTAATTGAGTGAAATTTAACAATGGAGGGCGTTAAAATTACGAGGGAGTTTTTGGAAAATCCTATGAATATTATCGAAAATTCATTTGCAAAGAGTGTAAGTTTTGCCATGCTAGG
>JAESQI010000313.1 GCA_016765255.1 Robiginitomaculum sp.
CCACGTTATTATGACCGGCCCCGTGGAGCTAGAACATGACGGCGAAATGCAAGTCTAACTTACCCTTCCCGCTCATACCGCCGAAGGGCGGTATCCCGTGAAAATAGAACGCCAAGATTGGGACAAGATACCGCCCTTCGGCGGTATGAGCGAGAAAGGGGACGGTATGAGCGAGAAAGGGGACGGTATGAGCGAGGAAAGGGATGGGATGCGCGGGATTTAGGAGTGTATTTACAATCCCAATTCAGGCGCGGCATTTTCTAAAGACGCTTGCCTTGGCAGGTAACAAGTCACATGTGTGCCCTTGCCTTCTTCACTTTCAAGATCAACCCAACCGCCGTGGTGGTCTATAAACCGTTCAACCAAGGCAAGGCCAAGCCCTGCCCCGCCGCGTGAGGATTTAAAGCTTTCAAACACTTGTGGCTGCCGCTCGGACGGAATGCCAACGCCGTTGTCTTTCACCCATATGCAGATGCCGTCATTATCATCACCGCTCGCTTCGGCCCCCAATTCGATCTTGCCGCCCGACTTTGTAAACCGCAAAGCATTTGACAATAGATTATGCACCACTTGCTTGATGCGTTTTTCGTCGGCTCGGATCATACCAATGTCTTTCGGGCAGTTTAATTTCACAGAGATTTTTGTGTCTTCAGCTTTGGTGGCAACAAAATCCAACGCGCCTTCCAGCAAGAAATAAATGTCAACATCTCCGAGTTCCAAATCAATAGTTTCGGCTTCGATGGCGGCAATATCCAGAATATCATCTATGGTTTGGGCCAGGTCTTCGGAGGCGCTCTGGATGGCAAATAAATATTCTGATTGCTTGTCCGAAAGTTCACCAGCAACGCCGCTTTGTAATAATTCTGCATAGCCGCTAATGGTGGTTAAGGGGGTGCGGAGTTGATAACTGACATGGCCGACAAATTCAGATTTTAAGCGGTCGGCAGCTTCCATGGCTTCGGCCCGTTCCCGCAAGGCGCTCTCTGTACGGTGGGCGCGGGTGACGTCGTCCCACGCGATTAAAGTTGCGCCGTCTGGTAGGGGTTTAGAGAGATAGGTGAGGCGGCTATCATCCGAGCGGCGAATTTCCCCGCTCACATGGCGTCGGGCTTCGGGTGAGGGATCGGATGTGCGGGCGACCATTTCTAGCCAAAACTCACGGTCATGATAAAGTTTTAAATGTTGGGCGACGAGGTTTCGAAACAAGGGTTCGTCCTTTAGAGTAGACGCAGGTAATTCCCACATATCTGCATAGGCAGCATTGTATATTTTAAGGCGGCCATCTGGGCCAAAAACCGTCACGCCTTCGGTTAATTTATCCAGTGTGGCTTTTTGCACATTGATCAGTGTGCCCAATTTGCTTTGCATATCCATTTGGTCGGTAATGTCGCCAAACAGCAAAGAAATACCTCCTTCTGGATCGCGCATACGCACAAGGCGAAGCTCGCGGCCATCGGGTAGACTCCAAAGTTCGTCAGGTGTTTCTTTGGGCCAATCCGTATACAGCGCCAATTCGCTCTGCTTCCAATCGCGGTAATCAGGGTGTTCGGGCAGGCGGCGTTTTTCGCGCATATGGTCAAGCCATTCTGCGTGGCTATGTCTGTTTTTAAACCAGTTTTCTTCCAACCCAAACATTTTTGAAAAGGCATGGTTATGAAAGTTCATTTTCTGGTCAGCGCCAAAAATAACCACAGCCTCGCCCATATTGTTGAGGGTTTCGTCGTGGGCGCGAATATGACGGGTCAGCGCACTTCGCAAATGCTCTGTCTCGGACGCGTCAACCGCGAGCCCCGCGACACCGCCTGATACAGGAAACATCGTAATCATGGAGGGCTTGCGCTTGCCGTTCATCACGAGGGGGCGCGCTTCTTTCACCAATATGTTTTCAGCCAAAACTTTCCCAGCTTGGGCAGCGCAGGCTGTATCCAATTGAGTTTGCTCGGCGAGAACCAATTGCAGGCTCTCGCCGCTCACAGCTTTGATATAACTATCATTGACCCAGACAATACGTCCAGTGCCGCTGACTCGCCACATGGGGAATGGGGCTTTCCCCATTATATCCATAAAGGCGATTGGGTCTGACAGGGCCGTGATTTTTTCTTGTTCAAATTTGGTAATGGCGTCTTTTTCTTCGCGGCCCCTGATACTGGCGTCTTCCAGCCAGACGATGACTTGCGCGCCTGCGACGCTGCCGTCTGCCTCAATGAGTTTGCCGCCGGGTAAAGCAATGGTTGATGAGAACCCTTCCCCCTTCGTGCGTAAATCATTGATCAATTGTCGCAGGGTTGTATCGTCGCCGTCGCGGGCAAGTGTGTTATAATCAGCCAACCCGTCGAGTACCCGCCCTGCAAATTGTTTGGGCTTTCCAGGTTCGGCAAAGCGGACAAGCGAGGCGAGGGCTACGGTCGAGCCGTAGACAACAGGCTCGCCCCAATCGGCTGTATTTGCACCGCTTTGTTCAGGCATTGCCGCTTCCCAAACGAGGATAAGCCCGGGATATGCGCTAAAGACGGATTCAGCTCGCCCTACTCGTTTGTCTAAGGCTTTGGCCCGCCCGCGCCATTTTGCCGCCGCGTCCCGGTCTCCCGATCCTGCCCGTAATGCAACAAAGGCGACAACCACAGCAAAGACGACAGAGCCAAGCGTTACCCAGAGGGATATCATATTGAGCATTTCAGTGTTCACGTCTTATCCCCAAACAAGTATGCGACATGTTCGTCACATCAAGACATAACGCGTGCTGGGTAAAATGGCGAGCGAGAATTTCACGAGACGCCAAATAATTCGCGCTAGGATATGGCCTCTAATTTATGCTTCATCGCTTTAGAAACAGGGCGGGGTTTGCGGGTGTTTGCATCTACATAAACGTGAACGAAATGGCCTTGCGCGCTGGCTGCCTGTAGGTCTTGGCTAAAGATAGCGATTTCGTAGCGCACACTGGACGTGCCAATATGCTCTACACGCAGACCAGCACATATAATTTCTGGATAGGACAAAGGCGCAAAATATTGACATCCTGTCTCGACCACAAGGCCTATGGTTTTGCTTTTGCCAATTTCAAGCAGGTCATTTTTAATGAGAAATGAATTTACCACACTATCAAACCACATATAGATAATGGCGTTATTCACATGGCCATAAACATCATTATCATTCCAGCGGGTTTGGATATCGAGTGTATATGGATAGTGATCGCGGGTGTGAGGTGTTTGTCGCATTAGGCAATATTTTCATAAATTGAAACCACGGCGCCATAGGTCATCGCGCGGGGATTGTTGATCAATAAACGTTCTTTGGTCATAGCGTCTTTGGCCATCATGGGAATGGCGTCCGCTGTAATATCAACTTCGCTTAACGTTTTAGGGACGCACGTTGCGTCTTTTAGGCGGGCCATTTCGTCAATCAGGTTGGTTCCCTGTGTACCCAGCCGTAAATAATCAGCAATTTCGCCGTAATATGTATCGGCATTGGGAAGGTTATATTTCATCACCTCTTCGAGGACGAGGGCGTTGGAAAGTCCGTGGGGGACATGAAAAAATCCGCCTAAAGGATAGGCAAGCGCGTGCACAGCCGCGCAAGGTGCATTGGAAAAAGCCTGACCAGCAAGCATAGAGCCGATCAACATATCCGTGCGCGCTTCCAGATCATTGCCGTCGATACACACACGCTCAAGCCCTCGCCTTAATTTTGATAGGGCCGAGAGCGCGAGACTATCAGATAATGGGTTTTTTTGCGGCAGGCTGGTATAGGCTTCTATGGCGTGAACCATAGCGTCAATACCGGTTGCAGCACTGATCATTTTTGGCAAACCAATTGTTAGGCTTGCGTCCAGCAATACCCTGTCTGCGTAAAGCGCATTGGCAACAATGCCTTGTTTTTCGGTTTTACCAGTTGTAAGAATTGCGACATTTGTCACTTCTGATCCCGTGCCTGCGGTTGTCGGGATCAACATTAAAGGTAGGCTCGGGCCTTTTGCCAATCCGACGCCGTATAATTCTGCGATGGGTTGCGGACACCCTGCTAAATGGGCCATGACTTTTGCTGTGTCCATCGGGCTACCCCCGCCAAAGCCAATCACCAGCCCTGCGCCGAACTCTTTGAGTTGGGCCGCGCCGCGCAACACAATAGTCTCTGGCGGATCGGCAACCACATCGTCAAAGACCATGACGTCAAAACCAGCCTCTTGCAAAGAATTGACAGCTGGATCAATCAGGCCCAATGCGCGCACGCCTTTGTCGGTGACAATGCAAATACGCTTATTGTTGCCAAGCCCGTCTATATGCTCGCTGAGGCGGTCAGCCCCTCCCAGAGCGATGCGAATGTCAGATACGGTGCGAAACTGGGTCATGATCCACCTAAACTTACACCGCCGAGCCTATAGCGCAGCAGGACACGACAATTGCGCAATGGCCCATCTTTTGGCGGGTGGAACTGCCAGTTCTTTGCGGCTTTAAGTGCATTACTGCTAAACAGCCTTGTCGGGACGGCCCGTTCAATTTGTACATTTTTGGTTTCGCCATTTTCGTCAACATCGAGACGAATTATGACCCATCCTTGTCGACCTGTTCTATATGCCCGTTTTGGGTATTGGGGCAATTCAAATTGACGCGCTGCCAACTTTTCCCCGCCGAGGCAATCTTGTTTTTCGGCGTAGCTTTTCACCCATGGGTCGGGTGGGTAATCAGATTTAGGCGTGAAAGGTTTAGCACTGGCACAGCTTGTGAGCAAAAGAGCGGCTATATAGAGTTCGGGTCTCATTCACTTTCTCCAAAACGGGTCTCAACCAGATTACAAAGGGCATGAACGGCCTGTTTTGCATCGGGGCCTTCGGCTTTTATGCAGATATCTTCGCCGCAGGCCGAGCCGAGTAAAAGAAGTTCCATGATGGAATCGCCGATGACGGTTTCGCGGCAAATATCATTGATACTGGTCACTTCAATTTTCGCTTTAAAATTTTGAGCAAGTGTAGCGAACCGAGCGGCAGCGCGCGCGTGCAGGCCTCTTTTGTTAACCAGTGTCACGTTGGCATCAAATGTTTTTTGCGCAGTTTCGTTCAAGTGTCCTCACCTGCAATAATTTCTGAGGCAATGGCAATATAGCGCCGCCCAGAGGATTTAGCCGTTTTGGCGGCTTCGTTTAAAGTCTCACTTTCCCGCGCTTGGGATAGCTTGATCAGCATGGGCAAATTAACACCTGCGACCACTTCCACATGGCCGTCTTTAAGCAAAGAAATGGAAAGGTTGGACGGTGTACCGCCAAACATATCTGTGAGTAACAATACGCCGTCACCTGTGTCCGTGCCTGAAACGGCGGTGCGAATATGGTTCGAGGCCTGTTCCAAATCATCATCGGCGCCAATACATACGGTCTGCATTTGGGCCATTGGGCCCACCACATGCTCGGTCGCCAAGCGCAATTCTTGCGCCAAATTACCGTGGGTTACAATTACAAGTCCTATCAATGTTCATCCCTAATCTATAGAGATTTACTAAATCAAAATTTGAGCGCAATGGAAAGTGCTAATTGCAAGCTTATTAGATTCTTATGATTTTTTTGATGCCTTTCGGGCCTTAGTATTTTTTACGGAAAGGCTTAAAACCAATGGAAGGCGGAGAACAAACCGTGCCCCTGAGACATT
This sequence comes from Robiginitomaculum sp., assembly GCA_016765255.1. Lineage (GTDB taxonomy): Bacteria > Pseudomonadota > Alphaproteobacteria > Caulobacterales > Maricaulaceae > Robiginitomaculum_A. The sequence goes on from JAESQI010000313.1 coordinate 5,639, forward strand.
GCCGCTTGGGTCTGCTCGGTTTTCAACCTCAATAGAGCCTTTGTGGGCCTGCATGATTTGCTTGCATATGGCAAGGCCAAGGCCTGAGTGATGACCAAAGGCGGCCCCTTTGGGTCTTTGGGTATAAAACCTTTCGAAAATTTCGGACATATCCTCGGGGGCAATACCGGGCCCGTTATCATCCACCCATATGACCGCGTAACCTTCGTCATAATTGTTGCCGCGACTTGCGGTTAGCTTAATACTGGCATTTTTGTCTTTGGGTGAAAACGTCAAGGCATTGTCAATAAGATTTCGCAAAACCTGACCGAGTGGGTTTTCAAGCGCGTGGACAATCAGCTTGTCATGGTTTTCCCCAAACTGAATAGCGCTCGGTGTGTTATGGAGAATATCAATGCCGTGTTCGCGGCGGGTTTGCATATAAAAATCAGCGATGTTTTTCAAAAACATATTTATGTCTAAGGGTTCTGACGGTGAGCGAGCAAGGTTTGCGTCCATGCGAGAAGCTTTGGAAATATCGGTGATAAGTCGGGCCATACGCGCGACGTCGTTTTGGATAATATCAATCATTTTGTCGCGTTGGCTTTTGGTCTTGGCAATGCGTAAGGTCTCACTGGCAGAGCGCAGGGAGGTGAGTGGGTTTTTAATTTCGTGGGCTACGTCGGATGCAAAATTGGCAATATCATCAATTCTGTCATAGAGGCCAGATGTCATATCGCGCAAAACCAGTGACAAATCACCGATTTCGTCGCCGCGCACGGAAAGATCAGGAATGACGTCTCCCTTTTTTGTCGACCGCAAGACTTGCTCGGCGGCGCGGGCAAGTTTTCGAATGGGCAGGGCAATAAATAAAGTCAGGGCGAGGGATGATAAAATCGAGGCTAAAATAGCAATCAAAATAATTGGTGTGAGACCCTGTCTTTGACTGGCGAGAATGGTATCCACATCGCGGGTTTCAAATACAATCGCCCCCAGTACTTTTTGCACGGGTTTAATGGGTAGGGCCACAGAGACGATTAACTCGTCTTGTTCATATTGCGCACCTGCAAATATATCGCCGCTAAGAGCTGCCCGGACATCTGACTCTAGGTGGCGCTGTAATGAACGGCGATGGTTTTTATATATGGGGAGGTTGTTGATCGCTTTATCAATTTTGTTTTGTAAGTGGATCCACCATTTGGACTGTGCTTCCTGCCCTGCCCTGTCGTCGGTATTGTCACTTAAAACGGGGGCTAAAATCCCTGTTTCAATACTGTTATCAAAACTCTTGCTATCAGAAACAAGGACTCCATTTGTGTTATAAAGCCGCACGCGTGCTTTGGGCGGGACATCTATGCGGCGCAGTATTCTTCTTGCGGCCTCCTCATCTAAAACCGCAACGGCGCCAAGGCCTGTGGCTTGATCGCCAAGTAAATTTGCGATTAAACGGGTCTGGGATTTTAGGTTTTCCGTTTTGGCAATGATCAGGCC
>JAESQI010000314.1 GCA_016765255.1 Robiginitomaculum sp.
CTTGATGTGCTCGACGGTATGAAAGAGCTGAAAATTTGCATTGGCTATAAATTGGGTGACAAACGCTTGCGGCGTTTCCCAGCAGGCGCGGCCAACCAAGCTGCTGTTGAGCCAATTTACGAGACAATGGAAGGATGGCCAGATACTACGGCAGGCGCACGCACGACCGCTGAACTCCCCGCCCAAGCTATTAAATATATTCGAAGACTAGAAGAGTTAATCGGTGTCCCCGCTGCCATGATTTCAACATCACCAGAACGTGAAGACGTTATTTTGATGCGGGATCCATTTAAGGCTTAACGGATTATTGGGTAAGCTTAATTGCTTGTACGGTTCCAGGTTTGTAATTAGCTATATAGGCTATGTCGCCTTCAAGCTCGAAGTCATTCATCAAAATTTCTTCTGCGCTCGTGTCTTGTAATAAGGTCGTTTTGCCAGATTTTGAAACATGGTAGAGTTGCCCGGGCCAACTGGATATAAAATAGCTACCGTCTTTTAATATTTTTATGCCGTCCGCATTTTCCATGCCGTCTGCGATTATTTCCAATGATTTGGTAGCGGGGTTGAGTGACAATAACTGTCCGCCAGTCATGGTGACAACAAGGACACGGTCGCCGTCTGTATGCAAACCGTTTACGCCGCTCAGCTTTTCATCCGATAACCACAGCTCTATTTTATTGCCGTCATAAAGATACAAACTCTGTGTCGCGGAACCACTGACCAAAACGCCGAGGTTTGGCATATAAGCAACGTCATTTAAAAATTTTGCATTTGGTACTGGAAATGTATCCGTGATGTTGCCTGTTGCGGTGTCTATTTCGACCAATGTGTTGATATCGGACACATATAACTTATTGCCATTTAAGGCCATGCCTTTCGGAGCGTCTAGGCCTGTTGCCCATTTCTCGGTAATGACCACGCCGTCTTTACCCAGTTTTGATATATAGCCATTGCCATCATGAATTGTTCCTTGTCCATCAATGTTTGAGACATATAGAAAGGACTTATCTTCACTCAGTAAAATGCTTTCGGGGCTTTTAAATCCAGACGTTTTCCAAATGACGTCTAAAGTAGGGGGAGTTCCACCCACATGCGTATTTTGCGAACAAGCCCACACCCCGAACGCCAATACAATAGATAGAATTATAGTTGGTATGTTTTTCATTATACACTCGCAATATTATAAGATCTGAAACAAATACGACAAACATCGTAATGTGGTATAGGTGAGGAAAACGACGAAAGCAATTAAAAATAAGGAATAGCAAAGTACAATATGCTCACACCCGTTCACGTAAATGTCATAATGAAGTTTCTTGCTTGATTAACCGCAATAGGCAAATTAGCGTCTCCAAAACAATTAAGGGATTTGTGTGGTTATCTTATTTTTCTGTGTGGTTGCGGCATTGGCATTTGCCAACGGAGCCAATGATAATTTCAAGGGCGTTGCGACGCTTTGGGGCGGTGGTGATCTTACTTATCGTCAGGCTTGGTTTGTGGCAAATGGGGCGACGCTTTTGGGGGCAATTCTCGCCGTGTATTTAGGCGCAGAGGTTGCCAAGACTTTTTCAGGCAAAGGTGTGGTGAACGCAGAGGTTTTGAACTCGTGCGACTTTGCGCTTGCCTTTGCGGCGGGTGCGGCTTTGACGGTATTATTGGCGACCGTCTTTCGGTATCCAATTTCGACCACTCATTCTATATTGGGCTCGTTAGCGGGAGCAGGTGTGGCATTGGCTTACGGGGAAGTGAATTTGCAACCATTGCTCAATAAAGGCGCAATACCTCTTTTAATGTCGCCGTTGATTGCCGCTAGTCTCACCTATGTTTTGTGGAAAATGCGTGAAAAACTTTTCAAACCTGTTTTCACGTCAAAGCCTGCAAAAACCATCAGCAAGCCCATGCATATCCTATCGGGCACTGCGGTTTGCTTTTCTAGGGCTGTCAATGATACGCCCAAAATAGCTTCGATTGCACTCCTTGGCGGTGCAGCAGGGATTAGCCATATTACGGTCTATGCAGCCATAGGGATTGTCATGACTATTGGCGGTATGATGTTCGTGAAACGCATTGCCGAAGTCATGTGTTGCGAAATCACAGACATGAACGCGGCTGAAGGCTTAACGGCCAATTTGGTCACTGCTTTTTTGGTGATTTTTGCCTCCAAGCTAGGACTAGCCGTGAGCACAACACATGTATCGGTTGGCGCACTGTTTGGCATTGGAATTGAAAACGGCTCGGCTCACAAAAAGAAAATATTTGAAATTTTATTGTCGTGGGTCTTAACCCTGCCCATTGCCTTTGGATTGGCATTTGCTATCGCTAAATTTTTAGCTATATTCTGATCAATAGGAGATCATTATGGACGATTTAATTGCTACAAATGCAGATGTTCGCGCTGAGGTTCAAGAACGCTACGCCGACGGTGCCAATGCGGTCGAAGCGGCCCTGTGCTGCCCCATAGATTATGATCCGCAATACCTCGAAATCATTCCTCAAGATGTACTTGACCGTGATTATGGTTGCGGGGATCCGTCTCGGTATGTGCGCGAAGGTGACGTCGTACTTGATCTGGGTTCGGGCGGCGGCAAAATTTGTTTTATCGCCTCCCAAATTGTTGGCCCTAAGGGTAGGGTCATTGGTGTGGACATGACCGACGATATGCTAGAACTTGCCCGCTCCAATGCGCCTGTCATTGCCGAGCGGATTGGATATGCAAATGTAGAGTTTAGGCGCGGTCATATTGAGGATTTAAAAACTGACTTAGACGAGCTTAATAAATGGCTGGCTAAAAACCCGGTTAAAGACGCGGGTGGTATGGAGGATATGGAAGCTGAAATTCTGCGCTTGCAAACCGACCTCCCTATGATCCCCGATAACAGCGTTGACGTGATTGTTTCCAATTGCGTGCTAAACCTTGTCTCCGATAGCAAGAAAAAACAGTTGTTTGCGGAAATGTACCGGGTGCTAAAAGTCGGGGGGCGGGTTGCCGTTTCTGATATTATTTCGGACGAAGACAGCCCCGAGAGCCTCAAACAAGATGCGCGTCTATGGTCTGGATGTATATCGGGCGCGCTCACTGAAGAAGGTTTTGGGAGGCCTTAGAGGCGGCAGGATTTCACGGCATTGTCATAGACAAATTTGAAATGGAACCATGGCAAATTGTTGAGGGGATTGAATACCGCTCTGCCACATATCTGGCCTATAAAGCGCCAGGAATTTCTGACTTGGATAAAAATCAGGCCGTCATATATCTTGGCCCTTTTCATAGCATCACCGATGATAGCGGAACTGTTTACCGACGTGGGGAGCGAACTGCGGTGAGTGCCAAGACGTTTGACCTTCTCATGGTTGAACCTTACACCGATTTATTTGCCTATATCGAACCCTCTATTGCAGTGACCACAGATATTGATTTTACAGTTAGCACACCCAAAAAACGTGATCCCAAGGATACAAAAAAAGGGGCGGCAAAACTGACAACCGATCCAAGCCAAAGTAGTTCTTGTTGTTAACAATAACGACTCTAGATTTTGGGTGAGAATTGCGTATAAAGAAAAGAATCAA
>JAESQI010000315.1 GCA_016765255.1 Robiginitomaculum sp.
GCACCGTTCTTTGGCTGGATCACGGATTTGTCGGCCAAAGACCCTCTGTCCATCTTAAACGGGTTTGGAATATTCCCGTGGGACGCTGTCCCTGTTGCCTTTCTATCCTTCTTTGCTATTGGCCCATTGGCACTGATGTACGGCGCGACCATGGCCATGATGCAAACGTTAAATACACCTCCCGGCGATAAAATGCAGGCGCGTATTTTCCAATATATGCCTCTGTTCTTTATGTTCATCCTCGCTCCATTTGCCGCCGGGCTACTCGTCTATTGGGTGTGGAATAATATTCTGACCTTTATCCAACAATATATCATCACCCGTAAGTTCAAAGTCGAAACCCCTATGGATAAGTTTTTCAACAAAATTTTGGGTAAAAATACGGTAGACCCATCTGGTAAATAATGACAGGTGATCCAAAACAGGCAGAGATGATTGAGCAAGGACGGCTCTTACTGGCTGGCCCCGTCGATTTTATGCTCAGCGTTGTCTCCATGCAGACTCTACCGCCGCCTGACCTGCCAGAAATTTGCTTTGCGGGACGTTCCAATGTAGGCAAATCCTCTTTGATTAACGCGCTAACGGGGCGCAATAAATTGGCGCGGGCCTCCAATACACCAGGCCGCACACGAGAGTTAAACTATTTTAATGTCGGAGACCGCCTCCACATTGTTGACTTGCCTGGATACGGCTATGCGAGAGCGTCCAAAACCGACATCGCCAAGTGGACACGGTTGACTCGCCAATTTTTGCGCGGGCGGGCCACATTAAGGCGGGTGTTCTTGCTAATCGACTCGCGTCGCGGCGTCAAAGACCCAGACCTTGAGATTATGGCTATGCTCGACGAAACGGCTGTGCCCTACCAAATCGTGTTGACCAAAATTGACAAACTTAAAAAGGGCGAGCTTGAGAAAATCATCGCACAAGTCAAAAGTAAAATTGAGCGCAGACCTGCTGCCCATCCTGAAATGATTATCACGTCCTCTGAGAAAAAAATGGGACTTGAATTTCTCAAGGCTGAGATTGTGGGTTTAGCCTTGGAGAAAATTGCGCTATAGAATTGGCACATAAATCTCTTTAAGGTCATGAGCATGTTAAAACGTCGTCAAAACGAAACCGGTTGGGCCAGCGCCAAAACCCTATCCGAAGCTCTGCCTTTTATTCAGCGCTACGCAGGTAAAACCATTGTGATTAAATTCGGCGGCAATGCGATGGGCGACGAAGAGCTCACCCGTGCCTTTGCCAATGGTGTTGTACTGCTACAGCAATTTGGTATTCGCCCTGTTATTGTCCACGGCGGCGGGCCACAAATTGGCTCTATGTTAGGTCGTTTGGGTATCAAAAGCGAGTTTAAGGACGGCTTGCGGGTGTCCGACCTTGCCACAGTTGAAGTGGCAGAAATGGTGTTATCAGGCGCGATTAACAAAAGTCTCGTCAGCGCGATCAACCAAGCAGGGGGGCGTGCGGTTGGCTTATCTGGGCGTGACGCAGGGCTCATAACTGCCAAGAAATTACGGGATGATCTTGGCTTTGCCGGGACACCTGAGACAATAGATATATCCGTCTTGGGGGTTTTGGCCGAGGCCGAACCGGGGTTTATTCCTGTTATCTCGCCGATCAGTTCTGGTAAAGACGGTGAAATTTTTAACATTAACGCCGATACGGCAGCAGGCGTGTTGGCCAGCGCGCTGGGCGCGGTGCGGTTGATGTTGCTCACAGATATTGCTGGCGTTATGGACGGTGAGGGAAATTTATTGACCAATTTATCGCCAAATGAAGTTGACACTTTAATCGGAGACGGGACGGCCAAGGGGGGCATGATCCCGAAGCTTACCACAGCCACAACTGCGCTTAGAGGCGGGGTTGAAGCCGTAGTTATTCTGGATGGTCGCCGCTCCCACGGCCTCCTTGTTGAGCTTTTCACCGACCAAGGGGCGGGGACACTCATTGCTTAAGTTTTTTAGATTTTTAATGTTCTTATATATAAGTTTAGCAGTTGGCTTTTATGCAAAGGCGCAAACGTCAGACGATGCACAAAATAGATCTTGGCAAATTTGCAATGAAACATCCTTTATTTTAGATTTCGCGATTGCCTCCATATTTGATGGTAAAAATGCGGGAAAATTAAGTGTCAAAAAATGGCAGAAATTACGCGCAGGTACATGTCTTACAGCTAACCTCCAAAAAGCAACGCCGCGTTATGTCTACGCCCGCAGTTCACCTCTACACCAAGGCGGTATTCGAGAGTGGAAAGGACGTCATGTTTTTTGTGTTAGCCCGCATAGGGTTAAGCTAAAAAATGTACCTGATTTTATTATCCAAGACGATAAAGAGTGCCTAGAACAAAACAGAGTACCTGCCAAATTTTTGCGGGTGATTCCAACTGAAGAGCGCACCGTTTTTACGGAGCCGAATGGATACGGAAAAAAAGCGCAAACGGCCGGGTTACAACGGCTTCTCCTCGATAATAATTACGATATCAAACGCATAGACGGTATAGGGGGGCGACGAACTTCTAATACCTTGAGGAAGTTTTTAAAAGACAAGGGTTTGAATAATGGCTTGTCTACCGAGGCTAAACTCGATGCTTTGGAATCCTCTGTTTTAGCTGCGAAAAACAAGACTGGGGTCGAATTTTGCAATCAAAGTTCTGCAAAAATATGGACGGCTCTTGCGTGGCGAGAAAGTAATTATTGGCTTGCAAAAGGGTGGTGGCCCATAAAACCCAAGAGCTGTATTCGTCCTTTTACCAAGTCGTTGAAGGGACTTAAAGTCTATTATTATGCTCGCCTTGAAACAGATACATCAAATGATCTGGTTATAAAAACAGTGAGTACATCACAAAAAAATAAAAATGACGAAAAGAGTTTTTGCATTGGCCCCTCTAGCTTTGCCTCCGTTGCCCATGAATATTGCCAAGACAGGGGATATGTGAGTGCACGGTTTTTGCCCCTCCCTAATAACTTAACAGGTACGAGGATTGATTTGGCGGAAAAAGATTTTGCGCCTGAAACTTTAAAAGGTTTGCGGTAAATGGAACATGCTGATTTGAGTCATATTGACAATTGGATTTTTGATCTCGACAACACGCTGTATAGCGGCGATGTCAATTTCTTTGCTCAAATCGACAAAAAAATGACCGCGTTTATGAGCCAGTATCTCTCCCTCCCGCCCTCCGAGGCAAGGGTGATACAAAAAGAGTATCTGGTCGAGTATGGGACAACTTTATCTGGTCTTATGGCGGTGCATAATATGGATCCGTCCGAATACTTGCACTTTGTCCACGATATTGATCTAGGTATCCTGATCCCTGATCCGCGTCTGCACACGGCGCTCTCGTCCCTGACGGGTCGTAAATTTATTTTTACCAATGGATCCCGCCAGCACGCAAAAAATGTTGGCGAGCATTTGGGGATTTATGGATTGTTTGACGGCGTCTTTGCCATTGAAGATATAGACTATATACCCAAGCCAAAAAAATCCGCTTATGTGCAATTTATCAATGCCTTTAATGTTGATCCTATGTCCGCCATTATGGTGGAAGACAGTGTGCGAAATCTCGAAGCGCCCAAGGCAATGGGCATGTCAACCTTATTGATAACCTCCCAGAAGGATTGGAGCCACGAGCCAGAAGCGTCTAGGCCACATGATGGCATAAATGTTCCAGATCATGTGGATATGCACACACATGATCTGCCTAGTTGGTTGCTTGCTCTCGAATAGAAATTCTTTATACACACATATTCGGTATTTATTTTAAGGCCATTTCATGACGAATAATTTACAAAATACGATTGAAACCGCGTGGGACAACAAAAGCACGTTATCAGTGTACACCAAGGGCGAAACTCGGGACGCCGTACAAGCCGCCATTGCGGGCCTTGATAGCGGCAAGTGGCGGGTGGCATCTAAAAGTAAAAACGGCGATTGGACAGTACATCAATGGCTAAAAAAAGCCGTACTCCTCGGCTTTCGTTTAAACCCTATGCAGGCTATTGAAGGCGGCGCAGGCGGAGCCATGTGGTGGGATAAAGTGGCTGGAAAATTTGCAGGCTGGGACGCTGGCAGCTTTAAACAAGCGGGTCTTCGCGCTGTCCCTGGAGCGCTGGCACGACACGGCTGTTATATCGGCAAAGACGTGGTGCTGATGCCAAGTTTTGTCAATATTGGCGCTTATGTAGGCGACGGCACAATGGTCGATACTTGGGCCTCTATCGGTTCTTGCGCGCAAGTGGGGGCCCACTGTCATATCTCTGCGGGAACAGGGGTTGGC